>NZ_AZVA01000011.1:0-114714 GCF_000513975.1 Paracoccus sp. J55 | reverse complement strand
CGAAGCCCAGGACCCAGGGCGCGATCACCGCCCAGAGGCCAAGGGCGACATTGGCCCATTCCTCAAGCCTGTGGAACGCGAAGAGCGCGGCCAGCGCGATCAGCGTCATCGCGGCCCCGACGAGCCAGGCGTTCCACGCCGCGGCGGTCTCGGCCGCGAAGCCGAGATACCAGGGCGACAGCAGAAGACCGAGACTGGCAACGACATTGGCGATGTCGAATGCCGTCCGGCGATCAAGAGACAGGGATTTCAGCATCGTTCACTCCTCCTTGTCGGTTGCTTGGTGATCCCGTCAATGGACCTTCCCCTGCGGGGGAAGGCTGGATGCGGCGGCGGCGGTTGTCGCCGCCGCGATGGCTCAGCCCTTGATGGCGATGCGCTTGACCTGCGACTGCGCCTTTTCCGTCTTGGGCAGGGTCACGGTCAGCACGCCGTTCCTGAAATGCGCATCGACCTCGTCCTCGCGGATCTCGGCGCCCAGCGGGATACGGCGCTCGAAACGGCCGTAAAAGCGTTCCGAGAATTGCCGGTCCTTATCCTCGACCTCCGAGCGTTTCTCGCCCTTCAGCGTCAGCACGCCGTCATCCAGCAGGACTTCGATGTCCTTCTCCTCAAGGCCCGGCACCTCGGCCGTCACCCTGATCTCCTTCTCGTTGTCGGAGATCTCGACGCTCGGCCAGCCGCCGCCAAAGGCAGGGACCGTGCCGACCGCGGGCAGGCTGAAGCCGCGGAAGACGTCGTCGAACAGCCGGTTCACCTCGCGATGCAGCGACAGGAAGGGATCGCGGTCGCCGTCGCGGAAGGCGGTGGGAAGCTGGTTGCCGCCATTGCGGTTCCAGGGGATCAGATCTCGGACATTCATGATTTTCCTCCTTCATGGCAACAGGTTGCCGGAGACGCCGGGCGCTGCCCGGCGGCCGGCAGGGATCGTGCGGTGACAGGGCCTCAGGCGGCCTGCTTGCCGGTCTCGACCTGCTGCGGCTGGGATTTGGGCAGGGCCTTGGCCGGGGCGATCTCGATCCGGCGCGGCTTCATCTCTTCGGGGATCTCGTGCCGCAGCTCGATCGTCAGCAGCCCGTTCAGCAGCTCGGCGCCGGTCACCTTCACATGATCGGCGAGTTGGAAGCGCCGGCGGAAGCTCCGCTCGGCAATGCCGCGATGCAGATACTCGCCCTTGTCCTCGCCAGCCTTGCGGCCGGTCACCGTCAGAACGGTCCGTTCCTGCGTGATGGCCAGCTCGTCGGGCGAGAAGCCCGCCACCGCCATGGTGATGCGATAATCGTCCTCGCCGGTCCTGGCGATGTCATAGGGCGGCCAGTTGTCGACCGTCTCGACCCGGCTTGCCGCTTCCAGCGCGTTCAGCATCCGGTCGAAACCGATGCTCGACCGGTAGAGAGGGGAAAAATCGAAAGTGGTTCTCATAGCCACATCCTCCGTTGAGCAACATGGATACAAGTCTTTCGCCGTGCGGTGCCGTTGCATCCGCCCCGGCATGCCGGCCCCGTTCGAGGCTTCCGGCGATCCACGATTTAGGGCGAGGAAATGGCGGTTCAAGGGGATGAAAGCGCCGCGAATGCGGCCTCTTTCGTGCGCCCGGAAAGCCCCTGTCTGGCTGGCTGATGCGGGCCCGGAGAACCGCCATGCGACTCGGATATCAGGCCGGTTCCGGCAGCCGCCGGTGAGCCGCTGATCGCCTGGAACAGGCGAGGGTCGAGGAGCTGGCATGGGGCTGGCGCCATGCCGACAAGGCCATGATCGGTGCGGGGCATCCCCTGTCAGCCGCGTCGCCGGACGAAGGGTGGCCATCCTTGAGGCAGCCGGGCCGGACCGCCGGGAACAAGTCGGGATCAGTGCCTGAACCTCGGCGAGAGCAGCAGGATCCTCGGCTCTTCCGCCTCGCCATCCCTGGACGGCAAAGGCCGCTCCTCGACATGCGGGCTGCTGGCCTGCAGCACATCAAGCATGTCGGGAAAGCCATGGGCGACATCTGGCATCCCGGCGATCTCATAGGCGCTTTGGCCCAGCCCCGCGTAATGGACGATGGTGCCGCCCCGCCGCGTCAGCCGCGCCGCGAAGAAGGCGCAAGAGATCAGGCATTCGTCCCCGATCTGGCGCGACTCGCCCTTTCCCGCCTGCCTCTGCGCCGCATCCATCAGCCGCACCGTCAGCCGGTCGGGCGCGATGGGACGGTGCATGTAGCGCGCCAGCGTCGAGGCAAGATGAAACTCGAGCTCGGACGACAGGGCGACCTGGCTTTCGCGCATCCCCTCGATCACCAGATCGCGGGCGGCAGAGAGATATGTGTCCGTCATAAAACCCTCGGCATCAGTCTGAACGAAACCCTTTCATAAGGAAAGTTTGGCCCAGCCCCGTCTCAGGTCAAGCCCCTGCACCGATCCGACCTCGCTGAAATCACAGGATATTGCGCGCAATCCTCATGATATCGGCAGCAGGCGGCGTCGACGGTGCTTGTGGCTGACAAGGACCGCGAGTGGTCGTCGGCCTATCGAGCTCGGGGCCCTTGATTGCAGACGCCCGACATGCTTTCGGGACAGTCAGGAAAGCTTTCCGTTGAGCAACCTGTTGATGACGCCAGATGACCCTCAACGGGGCCTGGTCCCGGAAATAAACCGCGTTGTCGCAGACGGATGGGAACAGAAAGTTCCAACTTCCGAGATCAAGTTCCAGAAAGGAGGAAAATAACGCGAGTTATCAGCGCCAAAACAAGGCGATGGTGACCCCGGCAGGATTTGAACCTGCAACCTGCCCCTTAGGAGGGGGCTGCTCTATCCAGTTGAGCCACGGGGCCGTTCTGGCCTCTTTTGCCCTCTGATCAGGAAAATGGCAAGCTTGCCGCGACCGGACGGAAACGATAACGATAACATGATTGCGTCCCGGTAGTTGCGATGAACACGAAAAGATCCCGCCGCCCCCTGACATTGCGCGATGTGTCCGAAGCCTCGGGCGTGTCGGAAATGACCGTCAGCCGCGTGCTGCGCAACCGCGGCGACGTCTCGGCCGCGACGCGCGAGAAGGTGCTGACCGCCGCCCGCACCCTCGGCTATGTCCCGAACAAGATCGCCGGCGGACTGGCCAGCCAGCGCGTGAACCTGGTCGCGGTGGTCATCCCCTCGCTCTCGAACATGGTCTTTCCCGACGTGCTGGGCGGCATCTCGGCCGAGCTCGACGATACCGGGCTGCAGCCGGTGGTGGGGGTGACGAATTACAGCCCCTCGCGCGAGGATGCGGTGCTTTACGACATGCTCAGCTGGCGGCCCTCGGGGGTGATCCTCGCCGGGCTCGAGCACAGCAAGGCCGCGCGGGCCATGCTGGACAATGCCGGACTGCCGGTGGTCGAGATCATGGACGTGGACGGCGCGCCCATCGACACCGCCGTCGGCATCAGCCATCGCCGCGCCGGGGCCGAGATGGCGGACGAGATCCTGGCCGCCGGCTATCGCCGCATCGGCTTCATCGGCACGCACATGCCCGAGGACCATCGCGCCCGCAAGCGGCTGGCCGGTTTCGAGGAACGGCTGGGCGAATATGGCGTGCAGCTGGCGGCGCGGGAATATTACCAGGGCGGCTCGTCGCTGCACAAGGGCCGCGAGCTGACCGAGCGCATCCTGACGCGCGAGCCGGATCTGGATTTCCTGTATTTCTCCAATGACATGATCGGGGCCGGCGGGCTTCTGTGGTGCATGGAAAAGGGCTATGACATCCCCGGCAGGCTGGGGCTTGCGGGCTTCAACGGCGTCGAGCTGCTGGACGGGCTGCCGATGCGGCTGACCACCACGGACGCGCGGCGCATCGATATCGGCCGGCGTGCGGCCCGCATCGTCGCCGGCAAGGAGCCGCGCCCCGAGAACGGCATCATCGCCCTGGCCCCGACCATCATGCCGGGCGAAACGATCCGCAAGCATTGACGCCGCGCCGGCGGGCGGCGATGCGCGGGCATTTCTCGAACGGGGAAACAGGCGCCGCAGCCAGCCTTCGCGCGCCGGCCTGCGCTCTCTCTGTTGCACAAATACCCATACGGCAGCGACGGTTGCGCGGGCGCATGGGTATTTCCGGAACGAAGAAGCCGGGCCGGCGGTCAGCCCAGATCGGGGAAGAACAGGCCCTTGGGCGAAGGCGTGAAGATTTCGCAGCCGTCGGCGGTGACGCCGATCGAATGCTCGAACTGGGCCGAGAGCGACTTGTCGCGGGTGACGGCCGTCCAGTCGTCGGCAAGGATCTTGGTCTCGGGACGGCCCAGGTTCACCATGGGCTCGATGGTGAAGAACATGCCCTCCTCCAGCACCGGACCCTTGCCGGGGCGGCCGAAATGCAGGACGTTCGGCGGCGCGTGGAAGCTGCGGCCGAGGCCGTGGCCGCAGAAGTCGCGCACCACCGACATGCGGTTCGATTCGACATAGGACTGGATCGCCCAGCCGATATCGCCGAAGGTGGCGCCGGGGCGGACGGCCTCGATGCCGCGCATCAGCGCGTCATGGGTGACCTGGATCAGCCGCCGCGCCTTGACGCTGGGCTTGCCCGCCACATACATGCGCGAGCTGTCGCCATACCAGCCGTCCACGATCACCGTCACGTCGATGTTCAGGATGTCGCCCTCGGCCAGGATCTTGTCGCCGGGAATGCCGTGGCAGACGACGTGGTTCACGCTGATGCAGCTGGCATGCTGGTAGCCGCGATAGCCGATCGTGGCGCTGGTGGCGCCCAGTTCCCCGACCCGGTCCCGGATGAAATCGTCAAGCGCGCCGGTGGTGGCGCCGGGCCGCACCAGCGGGCCGACCTCGTCCAGGATCTGCGCCGCGATCAGCCCGGCCGCACGCATGCCCTGGAAGTCCTGCGGTTCGTGGATGCGGATGCCCTCGCGGGTCTGGCGTGCGTCGTTCATGTCGTCCTCGTGATCTCCTGCCTCACAGATAGACCCAAGGCGCCACTTGTTCCAGCCCTGCGCGCCGACCTATACATTTCCCCGAGAGAGCCAGATCGCCAGGAGCAGCGCGCCGATGCAGTCCGACAATCCCACCGCCGCCATTCTTGTCATCGGGGACGAGATCCTGTCCGGCCGCACCCGCGAGGGCAATGCGCATTACCTGTCGCAGGTCCTGAACAGCATCGGCGTCGACCTGCGCGAGATGCGCATCGTCGGCGACGACCACAACCAGATCGTCGCCGCGATCCGGGCGCTGGACGGCTCGCTGGGCGGCGCCTGGGACCTGCTGTTCACCTCGGGCGGCATCGGGCCGACGCATGACGACATCACCGCCGATGCCGTGGCCGCGGCCTTCGGCACCGGCATCGAGATCAACGAGGAGGCCCGGCGCGTCATGGTCGAACGCTGGCAGGCGCGCGGCGTCGAGGTCACCGGCAACCGGCTGCGCATGGCCCGCATCCCGCTGGGGGCGCGGCTGATCCCGAATTCCTATTCCGCCGCGCCGGGTTTCCATATCGGCAACACCTATGTCATGGCCGGCGTGCCCGAGGTGTTCCGCGCCATGGTCGAGGCCGTGGTGCCGGAGCTGCCGACCGGACGGCCCTCGGTCAGCGAGGCGCTGGAGGTGCTGCGCCCGGAATCCGACGTGGCCGACGAGCTGCGGGCGGTGGCCGACGACTTCCCGGACCTGTCGCTGGGCTCCTATCCGTTCCAGCGCGGCCAGCGCTACGGCACCAGCCTGGTGATCCGCGGCCTGGACGGCCAGCGCGTCACCGACGCCATGACCGCCCTGCGCGAAAGGCTTGCGATGTGATTGCCGATCCCGATATCGCCCGCGCCTTCGAGAGCACCTGGCCCGCGGCCGAATATGCCGGGGCGGGCGGCTTTCTGGTCGGACGCGGCCGGGGCGGCGGCGGCCGCGTCAGCTCGGCCCGGGCCGCGCGGCCGGACTGGGACCCGGCCGACATCCCCCGCGCCGAGGCCATCCAGCGCGGCTGGGACGAGCGGCCGATGTTCCGCGTCGCCGACAGCGACGCGGCCCTGGCGCAAGCGCTGGCGGCGCGGGGCTATCGCCACGGCACGCCGACCGCGATCCTGGCCGCCGATTGCGCGGCGCTGACCGCCCGGCCGGTGCCGCCGCTGTCCAGTTTCGAGATCTGGCCGCCGCTCGCCATGCAGCGCGACATCTGGAGCGACGGCAACGTCACCGCCGCCCGGCAGGCGGTGATGGAGCGCGTCGCCCTGCCCAAGACCGCGCTGCTGGGACGGGTGCAGGACCGCGCCGCCGGGGCCGCCTTCGTGGCGCTGGACGGGCCGGTCGCCATGGTCCATGCCATCGAGGTGGTGCCGGCGCTGCGCCGGATGGGCGTGGCGGGCTGGCTGATCCGCATGGCGGCGTCCTGGGCCGAGGCGCAGGGCGCGACCCGCCTGGCGCTGGCGGTCAGCCGCGACAATGCCGGCGCGCTGGCGGTCTATGACCGGCTGGGCTTCGCCGAGCTGGGCGGCTATGGCTATTGGAGCAAGGACTGAGCCGGGCCGCGCGGGGTCTGGCCGCGGCCCCGTTCAGGCCGGTTCCGAGGCCAGCCGGCGCAGCTCTTTCTTGAGCAGTTCCAGCTCGCTGCGCATCAGGCCCAGCTCGGCCAGCAGGTCGGCATCCAGCAGCTCGCCCGCGACCAGCGTCAGGCTGCCCAGATGCAGGGCGCCGGGCTGGGGCGGCTCGCCCTCGCTTCCCTGATCCTCGAGCAGCAGGAAGCTCTGCACCCCGTCCGACAGCCGCTCGGCCGGGATGGCGGCGGCGACGCGCCAGCAGCCTTCGGCCTCGGCGGTGACGCGGGCCTCGGCCACGCGGCTGCCCATATGCACCAGCACCAGCCGGCCCGGCGGGGCGTCGCGATGGATCACGCCCTGCCAGATGCCGCTTTTCAACCCCAGGGATTCAAACTCGTTCATGGGACATTCCTTGGTCAGAACTCGGCCCGCAGATGGCGCGAGAAGAACAGCTCGCGGATCTCGACCGCGTTCATGCGGGGCGATTCGAAGATCAGGTCCAGCCAGATCTTTTCCAGCCGCTTCTCGTTCATCTGGGTATAGGCCAGGTCGAACTCGGCCACCTGCTGGCTGTAATGCCCCGGCTCGAAGCTGTGCAGCTGCAGCGTGACCTCGTCGATATTCGGCCCGTGGCCGATGTTCAGCCGCGCATAGACGTTGATCGCCCGCTCGGCCATGATGCCGGTCTCCAGCCGCAGGATATGGCTGCGGGTCAGGCCCTGCAGCGCGCTGGTCGGCAGATCGATCGACAGCGACAGGAAGCTGCCGGCAAAGCCGAAGACCTCGAGCCTGATGCCGAAGGGCGACAGGTCGGTGGCGCCGGTATTGGCCAGCTGCTCCAGGATCAGCGCGCGTTCGGGACAATCGTGCCAGACCGCCGCGCCGTCGCCCAGCCGGCCGCCATTCTCGGGCCCGGCGACGCCGCGGGGCGAGACCTGGCCGGCCAGGAAGCCCGGCCGCCAGCGCCAGTCGGTGCCGCCCGGCAGGTGCAGCGCGTCCAGCGCCGCGCGCGAGCGCGCCGCGCGGCGGTCGGCCCGGATCAGGAAGCGGTCGAGACTGCCGCGCAGGTCCAGCGCCTCCTCGCGCAGGTGGCGCAGGCGGGCGGGGCCCAGGGTCTCGACCCCCTCGGCCAGTCGGGTCCATTGCCGCAGCGCCCGTTCCCGGGTCTTGCGCTCAAGCCATTTGCGAGGGCGTATTGCCATGCGTCCGCCTGTCACTGATCCATGTAGACATGGGTTTCCGCCGCCGCGCCGGGATGGGTGACGGCGCCGTAGCGGGCCTTGCCGACGAGCTGGGCGTATTTCCACAGCGCGCCCGAAGCATAATCCGTCTTGCGCGGTCCCGGCCATTCCGCGCGGCGCCGCGCCAGTTCCTCGTCGGACAGCGCCACCGAGATCTCGCCCCGGATCGCGTCGATGGTGATGATGTCGCCGTCGCGCAACAGGGCGATGGGGCCGCCATGCGCCGCCTCGGGGCCGACATGGCCGACGCAGAAGCCGCGCGTGGCGCCGGAAAACCGCCCGTCGGTGATCAGCGCCACCTTCTTGCCCATGCCCTGCCCCGACAGCGCCGCCGTGGTCGCCAGCATCTCGCGCATGCCGGGACCGCCGGCCGGGCCCTCGTTGCGGATGACGATCACGCAGCCCTCGGCATAGTCGCGGCGCATCACCGCCTCGAAGGCGTCCTCCTCGCAGTCGAAGACCCGGGCCGGGCCGGTGAAGACCTGGTCCTCGGGCGCCATGCCCGCGACCTTCACGATGGCGCCGTCGGGGGCGAGGTTGCCGCGCAGCCCGACCACGCCGCCGGTGCGGGACAGCGGCGCCGTCACCGGGTGGATGACCTTGCCGTCCGCCTCGCGCGCGATCAGGTCCAGCTCCTCGCCCATGCTGCGGCCCGAGGCGGTCAGGCAATCCTCGTGGATCAGCCCGGCCTTGCGCAGCTCGCGCAGCACCACGGGGACGCCGCCCGCGTCGAACAGGTCCTTGGCGACGTAATCGCCGCCGGGGCGCAGGTTCACGAAATAGGGCGTGTCGCGGAAGATGTCGCAGACGTCGAACAGGTCGAATTCGATCCCGGCCTCATGCGCGATGGCCGGCAGGTGCAGCCCGGCATTGGTCGAGCCGCCGGTGCAGGCCACCACCCGCGCCGCGTTCTCAAGCGCCTTGCGGGTCACCACGTCGCGGGCGCGGATGTTCTTCTCGATCAGCGCCATCACCGCCTCGCCCGAGGCGAGCCCGTACTGGTCGCGCGATTCGTAGGGCGCCGGCGCGCCCGAGCTGTTCAGCAGCGCCAGCCCGATCGCCTCGCTGACGCAGGCCATGGTGTTGGCGGTATACTGCCCGCCGCAGGCCCCGGCCGAGGGGCAGGCGACGCGCTCCAGCAGCTCCAGCTCGGCATCGGGCAGGTTGCCGGCGGCGTGCTGGCCCACCGCCTCGAACACGTCCTGCACCACCACGTCGCGGTCGTGGAAGCGACCGGGCAGGATCGAGCCGCCATAGATGAAGACGCTGGGCACGTTCAGCCGCACCATGGCCATCATCATGCCCGGCAGCGACTTGTCGCAGCCGGCCAGCCCCACCAGCGCGTCATAGCAATGGCCGCGCATGGTCAGCTCGACCGTGTCGGCGATGGCGTCGCGGCTGGCGAGGCTGGCACGCATCCCCTCATGCCCCATGGCGATGCCGTCGGTGACGGTGATGGTGGTGAATTCGCGCGGGCAGCCGCCGCCCTTCTTGACGCCCTGCTTGACCGATTGCGCCTGCCGGTTCAGCGCGATGTTGCAGGGCGCCGCCTCGTTCCAGCAGGTGGCGACGCCGACCCAGGGGGAATGGATCTCCTCCTCGGTGATGCCCATGGCATAGAAGAAGCTGCGCTGCGGCGCGCGGGACGGCCCTTCGGTGACATGGCGGCTCGGCAGAGACGACTTGTCGAAGCGGGTGTTTTTCATGGCGGCATCCTCTGGCTGGATTCTGGATAGGCCCAGCCTGCCGCCGGGGCAAGAGGCTCTGGCCCGCGAGGCCGGCGGCGCGGCCGTCAGCCCGCCGCCGCGTCCAGCCGCGCGGCCATGATCAGGTCGTTCCGCGTCACGCCGCCCGCCGAATGGGTGGAATAGGTGACGCTGGCGAAGCCCCAGCCGAAGGCGATGTCGGGATGGTGATTGGCCGCCTCGGCCTGCCAGGCGGCCAGGTTGGCCAGCTGCGCGGCACGCTTGAAGCTCTTGAAGCGCCATTCGCGGCGGATCGCCTTGCCGTCCTCGGCCAGCCGCCATTCCGGCAGGCCGGCCAAGGCCGCGCGCAACTCGTCCCCGGCCAGCGCCGGCGCACCGTCCACGATCTTTTCCTTGTCCAGTCCGGTCATCGTCTCCTCCGTCACAGGATCGGCGCCGCCAGCGCCAGAAGATTGTTGCGCAGCCGCCGCCAGACCGACCAGCCGCGGATCTCATCCAGCCTCAGCGGGCGGGCGCGCTCGACATAGCTCTGCTGGCGCTCGTCCAGCCGTTCGGTGACGTCGCCGCCCAGGAACAGCATGTTCATCTCGTAATTCAGCTCGAAGCTGCGGCGGTCCATGTTGGCGCTGCCCAGCATCGCCATGCGCCCGTCGACGCTGATGATCTTGGAATGCAGAAGCCCGTCGCGGAACAGCATAAGCTTCACCCCGGCCGAGACCAGCCCGTAATAGAACCCCTCGGAGGTGGCCTGCACCACCAGCGAATCGTTGCGCTCGGGCAGGATCACCGTCACGTCCACGCCGCGCCGCGCCGCCGTGCGGATCGCCGAATCGAGCGAGGCGTCGGGCACGTAATAGGGCGTGGTGATCACCAGCCGCTCGCGCGCCGCATGGATCATCGTCGCCATGCAGTCCGACAGCGAGCCCTGGCGTTCGTCCGGGCCGGTGGCGACGACCTGCGCCACCTCGCCCGGCGCGGTGACCGGGCGGGTCATGCGCAGCATCTCGCCCAGGTCCTCGCCGGTATAGCTCATCCAGTCCTGCAGGAAGACCGCCTGCATCTGCCGCACCACCGGCCCCTCGATGGCCAGGAACACGTCGATCCAGGGCGCGTAGCGCGGCTTGATGGCGAAGGCCCGGTCCGAGCAGTTGCGGCTGCCGGTAAAGCCCAGCACATGGTCGATCACCACGATCTTGCGGTGGTTGCGCAGGTCCATGCGCTGGAAGAGGCCGCCGATCACCGGGATGCTCAGCGGCAGCGCCTCGACGCATTCCACCCCCGCCGCCTTCATCCGCGCCCAGGATTCCGAACGGCCGAAGGCGCGCGAGCCGAAGGCGTCGATGATCGCCCGCACCTTGACGCCGCGCCCGGCAGCGCGGATCGCCGCTTCGGCCACCGCGCGGCCCGAAGGGTCGTCCAGCCAGATATAGAACAGCATGTGCACATGCTCGGTCGCGCCGTCGATGGCCTCGACCAGCGCGGCGATGGCGCTGTCGTCCTCGGGCAGCAGCGCGGCGCGGTTGCCGGCGACGGCGGCAAAGCCGGTCGTGGCGTGATTCGCCTTGATCACGGGGGCGGCGAAATCGGGCAGGACCTTCAGCTCTTCGGGGCTGGGCTGCCACAGGCCCGACAGGTGCGAGCGCACATTGGCCATGGTCTCGACCTCGGCGCTGCGCATGCGGATCTCGCCGAACAGCACATAGGCCAGGATGCCGACCAGCGGCACCAGTTCGATCACCAGGATCCATGACAGCCGGACCGTCGGCTCCAGTCGCGGACGCAGCAGCACGCGCACCGAAACGGCCAGCGCGGCTGCGTAATGCATGAACACAAGGGCTTCGGTCCACATGCCGCCATGAAAGCCCGGACAGCGCGGAATTGCAATTCGGCACCGCTTTGCATATCTGAGCCCCTGAACAGAGCGCAGGGGCCCGCCGATGAACTGGATCACCAATTATGTCCGTCCGCGCATCAATTCGCTGTTCTCGCGCCGCGAGGTGCCCGAGAACCTGTGGACCAAATGCCCGGAATGCGGGACCATGCTGTTCCACCGCGAACTGTCGGACAACCTGAACGTCTGCACGAATTGCGACCATCACCTGGCGATCTCGCCCCGGCTGCGCTTTGCGGCGTTGTTCGACGGCGGCGTCTTCAACGAGGTGAAGGTGCCCGAGCCGGTCGCCGACCCGCTGGGCTTCCGCGACCAGAAGAAATACCCCGACCGCATGAAGGCGGCGCAGAAATCCACCGGCGAGAAAGAGGCGATGCTGGTCGCCGAGGGCGAGATGGGCCGCACCCCCATCGTCGCCGCCGCGCAGGACTTCTCGTTCATGGGCGGCTCGATGGGCATGTATGTCGGCAACGCCATCATCGCCGCGGCCGAGCGCGCGGTGAAGCTGAAGCGGCCGCTGGTGCTGTTCTCGGCCGCCGGCGGCGCGCGCATGCAAGAGGGCATCCTGTCGCTGATGCAGATGCCGCGCACCACCGTCGCCGTCGAGATGCTGAAAGAGGCGCGGCTGCCCTATATCGTCGTGCTGACCCATCCGACGACCGGCGGCGTCACCGCCAGCTACGCCATGCTGGGCGACATCCAGATATCGGAACCGAACGCGCTGATCTGCTTCGCCGGCCCGCGGGTGATCGAGCAGACCATCCGCGAAAAGCTGCCCGAGGGCTTCCAGCGCGCCGAATACCTGCTGGAACACGGCATGCTGGACCGGGTGACGCATCGCAAGAAGCTGCGCGAGGAGCTGATCTCGATCCTGCGCATGCTGGGCGGCTTGCCCGCGCCGGTGGTGGGCGATCTGCCCGCGCCTGGCAACATCGCCCCGCCGCGCGCCGAAGCCGCCGCCGACAGCGCCTCCGCCTGAGCCGGACGACATCGCGATGACCTCCTCCGACGCCATTCTCGCGCGGCTCATGCAGCTGCATCCCAAGGTCATCGACCTGTCGCTGGACCGGATGCACCGCATCCTGGCCGCGCTCGGCCACCCGGAACGCCGCATCCCGCCGGCGATCCACATCGCCGGCACCAATGGCAAGGGCTCGACCCAGGCGATGATCCGCGCCGGGCTGGAATCGGCGGGCCTGCGGGTCCATGCCTATACCTCGCCGCATCTGGCGCAGTTCCACGAACGCATCCGCCTGGCGGGCGAGCTGATCCCCGAGGCGGACCTGGCCGCCGCGCTGGAGGAATGCGAGGCCGCGAATGCCGGCGCGCCGATCACCTTCTTCGAGATCACCACGGCGGCGGCCTTCCTCGCCTTCTCGCGCACGCCCGCCGACTACACGCTGCTGGAGGTCGGCCTCGGCGGCCGGCTGGACGCAACCAATGTGATCGACGACCCGCTGCTGACCGTCATCACCCCGATCAGCATCGACCACACGCAATATCTGGGCGAAACGCTGGCCGAGATCGCCGGCGAAAAGGCCGGCATCCTCAAGCGCCGCGTGCCCTGCATCGTCGGCCCGCAGGAGGCCGTCGCCCGCGAGGCGATCGAGCAGAAGGCCGAGCGGCTCTTCGCGCCGCTGCGCATCGCCCGCCAGGACTGGGACAGCCGGCGCGAGGGCGACGCGCTGATCTATCAGGACGAGCACGGGCTGATGGACCTGCCGCTGCCCGCCCTGCCCGGCCCGCATCAGATCGTGAATGCCGGCACCGCCATCGCCGCGCTGCGCGAACTGGGCTTCGGCCGCATCGAGGCCCGCGCCGCCGTGACCGAGGCGGAATGGCCGGCCCGCATGCAGCGCCTGAGCCGCGGCCCGCTGGTCGAGGCGGCAGAAGGCTGTGAACTCTGGCTCGACGGCGGTCACAACCCGGCGGGCGGCGAGGCGGTGGCGGCGACCCTCGCGGCCATGGCGAAGAAGCCCACGCATCTGGTCTGCGGCATGCTGAACACCAAGGACGTCGCGGGCTACATGCGCCCGCTGGCCGAGGCGGCGCAAAGCCTGACCGCCGTGGCGATCCCGGGCGAGCCGAACACCCTGCCGGCCGAGGACACCGCCGCCGCCGCCGCCTCGGTCGGGCTCGCCGCCACGACCGCGCCCGATGCGCTGGCGGCAGTGCGGCGCCTGGCGGCGGACCAGCCCGGCGCGCGCATCCTGATCTGCGGCTCGCTCTACCTCGCCGGCCAGGTGCTGCGCGAGAACGGCTAGGCCGGCGCCACCTTCGGCGGAGGTCGGGGGCTCTGCCCCCGTCCCTGCGGGACTCCCCCGGGGTATTTGGAAAACGGAGAAAGCCGGGATTTGCCCGGGGCGCCGCCCAAGGCGAACAGGCCCGGTCAAAAACGCCCAGCCCGGAGGCCCGGACAACGGACGGCATCTTCTCTGTTTTCCAAATACCCCGGGGGAGGCCGAAGGCCGGGGGCGGAGCCCCCCTGGACCGCGCATCACGCCGCTAGGCCCGCCCCCAACCGGCATCGCGCATCTCGCGCAGGCGGCTCGCGGTGCGCTCGAACTCGAAGGCGCCCTCGCCCTCGGCGTAAAGCCGCTCGGGCTCGTCCGCGGCGCTGGCGATCAGCCGCACCTTCGCCTCGTAAAGCGCGTCGATCAGCGTCACGAAACGCTTGGCTTCGTTATAGTTCGACTGCGACAGCCGCGGAATCGAGTCGATGAACAGCAGGTCCAGCGCCTCGGCCATGGCCAGGTAATCGGCCGGTCCCAGCGGCTTGCCGCAAAGGTCCCAGAAGCTTGCCCGCCCGATGCGGCCGGCATGCTGCGGGATCTCGACCTCGCGGCCCTTGACCTCCAGCAGCAGCGGCGGGGCCGCCGCGCCGGCGGTTTCCTGCCGCCACAGCGCGTCCATCCGGTCATGCGCCGCGGTGTCGGCGGGGATGAACCAGACCTGCCCGCCCTCGTCGCGGTTCTGGCGGTGATCGGTGGCGCTGGCCAGCTCGACCACCTCCAGCCTCGCGCGGATCAGCGCGATGAAGGGCAGGAACAGCTGGCGGTTGAGGCCGTTCTTGTAAAGATCCTCTGGCACCCGGTTCGAGGTGGTGACGACGGTCACCCCCTCCTCGAACAGCACCTGGAACAGCCGGCCGACGATCATCGCATCGGCGATGTCGGTGATCTGCATCTCGTCGAAGCAGAGCAGCCGCGCCTGCTGCGCCACCGCCAGCGCCACCGGGCGCACGGCGTCCTGCTGGCCGGTCTTGCGCACCCCCTCCAGCGCCGCCTGGATCTCCTGCATGAATTCGTGGAAATGCACCCGACGCTTGGCCGCGACCGGCGCGGCCTCCATCACCAAGTCCATCAGCATGGACTTGCCGCGGCCCACGCCGCCCCAGAGATAGATGCCCCTGACCGCCGGCGCCGGCGGCGGAGCGGCGCCGCGCAGCCGCGACAGCAGGCCCTTTTTCTGCGGCGCCGCGGCGGGCGCGGCCGTCAGGTCCCGCACCAGCCGGTCCAGCACCGGCAGCACGCCGCGCTGCGCCGCATCGGGGGCCAGCCGGCCCGTCGCCACGCGGGCCTCGTAGAGTTCGGATACGCTTGCCATATCCGCCCCCTGCCAAAGAAAGGACCGGCCCGCAAGGGCCGGCCGGAGATTTCCGTCGATTTCGCTAAGGTTCAGCGCCCGCGGCGCTGGAAGCTGCCGCGCGGATCGGGACCGGTGCCCAGCCAGTTCTGCGTCACCAGCGCGATCTGGTTCACGATCTGCACCCGCTGGGTCAGGCCCCGGGCATCCGCCTCGTCCCCGGCGGCGCCGACCAGCGCCGGGAATTCCGCCTTGACCGGCTGCGGCTCGGTCAGTGCGGCGCCGGTGCGGGCATCGAAGACCTGCACGCTGTATTGGATGTTGTGCACGCCGGAATTCTGCAGGTTCTCGCGCACGACGGGGGTGATGGCATGGAACTGGCCCAGCGTGGCCACGATGCGCACGCGGGTCTTGCCGCGCAGGCCGGCGGCGCCCTTCTCGATGCCTTCGCGGAGGATGGCGGCGGCCTGGGCGCGGCGGTCTCCGGCCGGCTCGCCATGCCAGACGATGTCGAAATCGGGGGTGTAGCTGTTTTCCTCGCTGGTGGTCAGGGTCTCGGGCACCGCGACATCGACCGAGGCGACGCGCCAGCTGGCGGTCTGCGCCGGGTCGAGCTGTTCATAGGCGGTTTCCCAGGTGTTCGAGCAGGCGGCAAGGCCAAGCGTCAGGCCAAGCGCCAGAAGGGCGGGTTTCAACATGGAATGGCTCCTCGTTCGGGAAATGAATGACGGGCCGGCCGCGTGGCCGGCGGTTTGGAAATTGCGCCAAGGCCTCTGGCATGATCTTGTTTCTGAAAACGGCTGGATCAGAAAAGCGCCTCCCGCAAGGGACGGGTTGCGCCGCGCCCCGCGACCGGAGGGAATGTCTCCGGTCCGGCGCGAGAGTAATCGTGGATTTCCAATGCGCAAGAGATTCGCTTCGCATGAAGCGGTCTTGGCCGGAAGGGTGTCCGGCCGCATCGCGGGTGACGGCTGCGCGGTTTCAGACGATGGACTGGTTGCGGGTCTCGGCCCGGATGAACAGCGTGCCGATGGCGGCCAGCAGCAGCAGCGCCGCGAAGACGCCGATGGCGACCCCGAAGCCGCGCGCCACCACATAGCCCATGAGCGAGGGCGCCAGCAGCCCGCCCACCCGCGCCACCGCGCTGGCCGTGCCCATGCCGGTGCCGCGCAGGCCGGTCGGGTAAAGCTCGGGCGTATAGGCATAGAGCGCGCCCCAGGTGCCCAGCAGCGCAAAGCTCATCAGCAGCAGCGCGAGGGCGACCAGCCAGGGGCTGACGGCGAGGGTGAAGAGGAAGCAGCCCCCTGCGCTGAGCAGCAGGAAGATCTGCAGGGTGGGCTTCCTGCCCCAGCGTTCCACGCCATGCGCCGCCAGCGCATATCCCGGCAGCTGCGCCAGCGCCATCAGCACCAGGAAGCCATAGCCGCGCACGAAGCCGAAGCCGCCCTTGGCCAGTTCTGCCGGCAGCCAGACGAAGACGCCGTAATAGGACAGCGAGACCAGGAACCAGGCGGCGAAGATGCCCAGGCTGCGGTTGCGCAGCTCGGGGCCGAAAAGCCGCGCCTCGGCGGTGACGGGCGGCGCGGTCAGGCGGGTGCCCGGCGGCAGGGCGCGGGCGCCGTTCGCGGTCAGCACCCGGTCGACGACCGCCCGCGCCCCGGCCTCGTCGCCCTTGCGCAGCAGATACATCGGCGATTCCGGCACCCAGAGCCGCAGCCAGATGCCGATCAGCGCCGGCAGGGCGGCGACGGCGAAGATCCAGCGCCAGGGCTCGGCCGCGCCCGCCAGATGCGCGATCCAGGCGGTCAGGGCGATGGCGATGGTGCCGATGGCCCAGAACCCCTCCAGCCAGACCAGCCAGCGGCCGCGGTTCCGGGGCGGCAGGAATTCGGCCATCATGGCGTAATCCACGGGCAGCGTGCCGCCGACCGCCATGCCGGTCAGGAAGCGCAGCAGCATCAGCGACCAGATGTCCGGCGCGAAGACCGAGGCGAGCCCGAAGACCGCGTCGCAGCCCACCGTCAGGAACAGCACGTTGCGCCGTCCCACCCGGTCGGCGATGCGCCCGAACAGCGTCGCCCCCGCGAACATGCCCAGAAAGAACAGCGTCCCGGTCTGCAGGGCCTGCGGCACGGTCAGCCCGAAGCTCGCCGCGATCGAGGCGGCGGTGAAGCCGATGGCGATGACCTGCATCGCGTCCGCCGCCCAGACCAGGCCAAAGATGCCCAGCAGGCGCTGCTGGAAACGGCCCGCGCCGCCCTGGGTCAGGGCCTCGTCGATGGTCAGGTTCATGGCTTTCTCCGCTGATCGGGCTGCCGCGCAGTGTTGCGACGCTCGCCGCCATGTCCACAGGAAAACGCGCCCGGCCGGGCTGTTTCGCGCAAGGTGATGCAGCGCGGACCGCAGGCCGGAGGAAAAAGGGCCGCCCCGAGGGACGGCCCCTTCGCGCGAAGGCCCCGCTAAAGCGCGACCTCGAAGCTTGGCAGCCAGCGTTCCAGCGCGAATTCCATGCCGCCCCAGGACACGGTCCGGGTCAGCGTGCTGCGGATCAGCCCGCGATGCGCGCCATAGCCGCAGCCCGCGGCATCGGTCAGCCTCCGGTAATCGGTCGGGTCGCGCTGCATGGCATAGCGCACCGCCGTGACCGGGCCCGCGACGTCCAGCAGGATGGTCCCACCCGAGACGCCGGCGGCAATGATGGCGCCGCCGCCCGTGACCTCAAGCCCCAGATGCTCCGGATCGCCGCCGTAATCGGCATAAAACCCGGGCGCGATGGTCAGCGCCTCGTCCTCGCGGACCGAGACGGGGATGGCGATCCGGTCGCCCGTCCGCGTGGCGGGGCCGGGCAGCAGGTTCCAGGCCCGGCCCGCCGCGACCTCGGCTGCCGCCCAGGCCCCGACCTCATAGGCGCGGACATATTCGGACCAGAGCTTGTGGACGCCCTTGTCGTCGCTGTTGTCGATCTTGTAGGGGTAAAGCGGCCCGACCAGCACGCCGCCCTTGGCGCGGACGAAATCCAGCTGGTCCAGCTTGCAATGATGCAGGTTCGTCGCCGCGCCCATCATGTAGCCGCCGGTCTGCTGGACGAAAAGCACCGGCGCCTCGGCCTGGCCGGTCCGGCGCCGGACCTGTTCGACCATCTGCCCGCAGGTGACCTCGGCCGCAGCCGACCACCAGCCGCGCGGACGGGCGACATCGGCCTCGCCCTGGTTCAGGAAGATGCGCGGCACCCGGATCGCCTTGCCCTCGGCGGCAAAGACCCGCACGGCCTCGGCCAGCCACAGCTCGGCATTGGCATGGGGCGTGACCACGCCCTCGGCCCCCGAGCCCGGATCGTCGTCCAGGTTCTGGATCGACTGGCCGCCGGCATCGTGGAACTGGAAGGCGACCGCCCCTGCCAGCCCGTCGCGCAGCATGGCGCAGGCCAGGACCGCGCCTTCGGGAACCGAGCCCTGCACCAGCATCGGCCCATATCCCGCCGCAGGGACGGCGGGGTCATAGCCGGCCAGCAGCGGGTTGGCGACATGCGTCACCGCCACGCCATCCGCGCGGCGCAGCCCGGTCAGCATGAGCGCGCCGGGATTGGCGGCGCCGCCGAACACCTCGCGCCACCGCTGGCCGTTCGGCGCGAGATCGGGCCCGAAATTCGCGCCAAGCGCCAGCGACTGGCCGCGGGCCAGCATCAGATCGACGGTATTCCCCGGCGCCGTCACGCCGAGCGAAAATCCGCGATCACCTCTTCGAAACCGGCGGCAAAGGCGCCGCCGGCCGGCCGGGCGAACAGCGCCGCCCGCATCAGCGTGCCGCGGACATACTGGCCGGTGCGGACGGTGACGTAATTCAGCCCCGGCGTGCCGGCCGGGGTTTCCGAGAGCATCGCGCCCGACGGCGTATAGGCGCGGACGCGCTGCGCGGCATTGTCGATCTCGATCCCGACCACGAATTCCTGGCCATAGGGCACGGGGCCAAGCGCGATGGTGCGCGGCGTCCCGTCATGATAGCGCGCCTGCAGCGTGCCGTTGTTGTTGTGAATCGCGAAGGTGCCGCCGCTGGGATTGGCGGCGAAAAGCTGCGCCACGCCCGAGCCGTAGCTGTCGATCACCATGCGCAGCACGATGAAAGCCGCGTCGATGCCGCCGGTGGTCAGCCCGCCCGCCTGCAGCGACCGCCCGTCCTCGAACCGGATCCCGGCCGGGGTCATGGCGATGGCATTGCCCGAACCCGTCGCCGCCAGGTTCCAGCCGCCATTGCCGCCATTCGTCACCCCGGTCACCGCCGCGGCGGTGCCGGCATAGGCCGCGCCCGGGTGCAGGTAGCCCGCGGCCTGCGAGTAATCGATGCTGGTCGCCTGCGGCGCGGCCACCTGCAGCAGCGCCGTCTCGGCCTCCGCCGTTCCCGCCGCATTGCTCCAGCTGACGGCAAGCGCATATTCGCCCGGTTCGGACAGCACCATGCGCAGATCCGGGTCGAGCCGGTCGCGGACCGAGCTGCCGTTCAGGGTCAGGTCCCAGCTCGCCGCCGCCGGGGGCGTGGCCTCGGCCGCGCCCAGATCCAGTGCGATGCTGTCGCCGATCCCGGCGCCTTCGGGCAGGATCCCCGGCTGGCGGGTGACGGCCGGCGCCACGGCCGGCGGCGCGCCCTCGATCAGGGTCACGCCGCGGGCATCCAGCAGCGCGGCCGGCCGACCCCCATGCCAGATGCGCGTCACCCCGTCGAAAAGCGCG
This sequence comes from Paracoccus sp. J55, assembly GCF_000513975.1. Lineage (NCBI taxonomy): Bacteria > Pseudomonadati > Pseudomonadota > Alphaproteobacteria > Rhodobacterales > Paracoccaceae > Paracoccus > Paracoccus sp. J55. The sequence continues at coordinate 95,077 of NZ_AZVA01000011.1, read as the reverse complement.
CGCTCCAGCGTGCCCTGGATCGCCGGCGGGGACTCGCGCCTGTCCACCACCACGAGGTCGTTGTGGCGCCTCTGGTTTTCCGGCATGGCCTGATAGCTGTCGTAATCGGCGGCGAGGATCAGCCGGGCGAGGCCGGCCTCGCGCGCCGCCTTCAGGTTCTGGGCGCTGGTCTTTTCCAGGTCGCCCAGGGTGATCTCCAGGCCGGAGGCCAGAAACAGCGCCTTCGCCTCGAAGACCTTGGCCACATACTGGTTGTAGCCCTCGATGGTCCAGCTCGTGCCCGCCGTCTCGCCCTCGCCGTTCACGATCAGCGCCAGCGCCCATTCGCCCCGCGCATTCGTGGTCGCCTCGACCTTCTGCGTCACCACCCGCACCCCGCCGTCGAAAATGTCCGAGCCCTGCAGCGTGGCGACGATCTTGCCCGCGGCGACCGGGGCGAGCGTCGCGTCCACCAGCACCCCCCTGACTGTGGCTTTGTTCGGCATCTGTCCCTCTCCTCATCCGAATGGCCGGGCCATTATCCGGCAGAGGCGCCAGCGTTGCCGCAAAGGGCCGTGCAACGGGCGGCTAGGGCGCCTCCCCGGCCGGCAGGCCGCGGCTCTGGCGCCAGAGGTCGGGCGTGCTGCCCTCGGTCTCGCGGAAGACGCGGATCAGGTGCGAGGCGTCGCAGAAGCCGGTCTCCTCGGCGATGCGGGTCACGGTGCGGTCGGTGCGCGCCAGCAGCATGCGCGCCTGCGCCAGCCGGATGCGGATCGAGGCATCGGCCGGCGGGATGCCCAGGTCGGCGTTGAAATGCCGCTCAAGCTTGCGCCGCCCCACACCGAGGTCGCGGGCAATGCGCGCGATCGGCAGCGGCGCGTGCAGGTTCTGCTGCATCGCCAGAAGCGCCCGCCGCACCAGAGGGTCCCGCGCATGCAGCTCAAGCGGAAGACCAGGCTGAGGACGGTCTCCGGCCCGAAAAGCAGAAACCCCGGACAAGCCAACGCAATACATTGACTTGTCCGGGGTTTCTGGTGCCGGTGAAGGGACTCGAACCCCCGACCCCATCATTACGAATGACGTGCTCTACCAGCTGAGCTACACCGGCATATGCCGCGCCGGATAGCAGGTTACGGCGCGGCCGAAAAGGGGGGATCAGTATTTTTTCCCCGCGATCTTCGCCTCCTCAGGCTCGGGCGGTTCGACATCGGGGCGCACCGGCAGGATGTCGCCCTGCGCGGCGACCAGCGGCTGGCGCTCGGACTCGGGCGGGGCGGCCTCGGCCGGGGCGGCTGCCGGTTCGGGCTCGGGGTCGGTGACGGTCATCGCGGGTTCCGCCCCGGCCGAGACCGGCGAAACCCGGCGATAATCCGATTCGCGCGGCACCATGCCGGGCGAGACATCCGCGATCTCGACCGGGGCCGGGGCGTCTGGGGAAGGCTGCGCCCCGGGCTGCGGACCGACCATGCCGGGCGACGGCGCGCCGGCGGGCTGCGAAGCCGTGGCAAGCGGCGTCGGAACCGGCACCGGCCCCCCCGCCCCATGCCTGTCCCCGACCAGCAGCGGCAGCATCTCGGCCCCGTTCGCGGCCGGCGCGCTCCAGACCGGGCTGTCCGGCTCGCGCCAGGTCAGCGTATCGAAGCCGCCGCAGCTGTCGCAGGTCGGGGACCAGTCCGCCATGACGTTGTGGCACTTGTCGCAGACCCATTGCGGGCCGCGGCTGGCGACCAGCGCACGCGCCAGAATGCCGCGCACCACCGCGTCGTCCGAGCCTTCGCCGCGCTCGACGGCGGCCAGGATCGACAGCGAGCGCACCGTCGGATGCTTCTCGGCCAGATCGCCGAGCGCGCGGCGGGCGCCGGGGAAATCCTCGGCGGCCAGCAGCAGTTCGGCGCGCAGCAGCCGGGTCTCCTCGTGATCCGGGTTCTGCCGCATCAGATCCTCGAAACGGCGCAGCCGCGCGGCCGGCTTCTCGTCCGGCACGATCTCGGCATAGGTCGCGGCGATCGCGGGATGCGGGCGCACGCTCCAGGTCTTTTGCAGCACCCGGCCGGCGTTGCGGGGATCGTTCTGGGCGATGTAGCTGCGCGCGGCCAGCACCGCGGCCGGGATCAGGTCCGGGCTGGCCCGGTTGGCCGAGATCGCGGCCTCGCGCGCGCTGATCGAATTGCCCTCGGCGAGCACCTCGGACGCCTCCTTCAGCGCCAGCACGGCATCGCGGCGGACATGCACGTCCTTGGGCAGCTGGCCCTGCTTGCGCTTGTCCTTGAGCACCGCGCGCGCGCCCTTCCAGTCGCCTTCGCGGGTCTGCAGCTCCAGCAGCATGTCCTGGACCTCGCCGTGCTTGGGCTTCAGCGCATAGGCCTTTTCCGCCAGCTTCAGCGCGGTGGCGGTGTCGCCCTCGGCCAGCTTGTGGTGCATCAGCCCGCGCACGCCGACGAAGCGGGTGCGCGGATCCGAAAGCAGCCGGCGATAGATCTCGGCCGCCTTGGCGCGGTCGCCGGCCACCTCGGCGGCCTGCGCCGCCAGAAGATCGGTGACATGCGGCTTGTCGAGGAATTTCGCCGCCTTCGCCGCCTTGTCCTGCGCCAGCCGGCCCTCGCCCGAGGCGACGGCCAGCATGCCCTCGGACAGGGCGTCGTAGCCCTTGCGCTCGCGCGAGCGGGCGAAATAGCGGTTGATCGCCGTCTCGTCGCCCAGCAGGAAGCGCAGGAAGGCCAGAAGCAGGGCCAGCAGCCGCACCACGGCCCAGCCCAGCACCACCACCACCAGCGCCGCGATCACCAGCTGCACCGGCCCCAGCGTGTATTCGGTGCCGCCATAGACCATGCTCAGGCCCTGGCCGGTTTCCGAAAGCTGCATGGCGCCCAGCGTCAGAACCAGCACGATGGCGAAGAAGATCAGGATTTTCAGTGCCGAAAGCAGCATGGCGCGCCCCTTACATGCTGCCCGCGGCCAGAGCGGCCAGCGCGGCATTGGCTTCGATCCAGGTCCGGGCGCGGGAGGTCCAGCCGGCCATCGCCGCCTGAACGGATTGCGGCAGGGTGGCGATCTCGTCCAGCGCGCCCTTGATGTCGCCGGCATTCACCGCCGCATCGGCGCGCGACAGGATGGCGTCGGGATCGCCGCCCTCGCGCGGCTCGACCGAGCGGGCGCCGGTCTGCACCCGCAGGAAATTCCCGATGACGCCCAGCGCGCCCTCGGCCTCGGGCGCGTCGCGCAGCGCGGCGGCCAGGCCCTCGCGCGCGGCGGCGGGAAAGCCCGCGCGCAGCTGGCCCAGCGTCGGGACGTCGCCGGCCAGCACGGCGGGCGGCTCGACCCCGGCGGCGCGCAGGTCGGCCAGCGCCTGATCGCGCGGGCCGCCGGTCTCGAGCGCGGCCTGCAGCGCCGCGGCGGCGGTGGCGGCCTGGGCGCGGCGATTGGCCGCCTCGGCGCTTTCCTGCAGGGTCGAGGCCTGCGCCTCGGCGGCGGCGATGCGCTTCTCGGCCTCCTCGGCCGCGGCGGCGATCTGCGCCTGCAGCGCCTCGGCCTGGGCGGCAAAGCCCTGGATCTGCTCGGCGGTGGCCGTATCGGTCGCCGGACGCGCCGCAAGCTCGTCGATGCGGCCCTGCTGCGCCGCCAGCCGCGCGGTCAGCTCGTTCAGCACTTGCTGCAACCCGTCGCTGTCCTCGCCCGAGACCACCGGCGCCACGACGGGACGCGCAGCCAGTTCGGCGACGGCCTTTTCCAGCGCGGCCAGCTTTTCCCCCTGCGCCTGCAGCGCCTCGGCCTGGCCGGCCTGGGACTGCCCCTCGGCATCGGCCAGCGCCTGGCGCGCCGCATCCGCCCCGGCCTCGGAGGCGCGGTTGGCAAAGGCGTCGGCCTGGGTCTGGATCTCTTCGCGCGCCGCCTCGATGGCGGCCTCGCGGGCGGCGGCGATCTGGGCCTCGGTCGGGGCGGGATCGGTCCCGACCGGCTGCCAGGCGGGCGGCAGATGCGGAATCGCCCACCAGGCCGCCGCGGCGCCCAGGCCGGCGGCGACGACGCCGCCCAGGAAGGTCGGCGCGAAACCGGCCTTGCGCACCTCGACCACGCGGGTTTCGACCTTGGCGGGCTGCGGCTGCGAAACGGCCGGCTTGGGCGCCTCGGCCGGCCCGGCATCCGACTTGCCGACCGGCGGCACGGTGCCCGGCTTCGCCTCGGCGGCGGACGGCGGCACGGCGGTTTTCGATTCGGCGGAGGGCTTGCCGGTCGCCGGCTTGGGCGCGGCGGCATCCGGGCCGGTGCCGCTGCCGACCAGCCTCGATTCGATCTGCGGCTTCGGCTCGGGCTTCAGGGCGGCGGCGCCCTCGCCGGCGCTGACCGGGCGGCTGTCGATCGCCGCGCCCGAAACCGCTTTTTTCTTTCCGTCTTTTCCGGGGCTTGCCTTGTTCTCGCTGGAATTGGTTTCTGGCTTCTTCACAATTCTTCCCCGTTCCCTTTCGTGTCGCAGCCCGGCTGCCGGGGCAGGCCCTGCCCCCTCCGCCCGCGATCATGCCTGGCTCCCGCCGGCAGTCTAGTCGCGGGGGCGTGGCGCCTCAACCCGCCCTCATGCGGATTGTTCCGTTGCCAGCAGGCGCCGGATCGCGCAAAGCATCCCCTCCGCGTCGGGCGTGGGCGCCAGCGCGACCTGCGCCGCCGGCCCCGTCCAGGCTTCGCGCGCCGCGGCGCTGATCGGCGCCAGCCACAGCGGCGCCCGCGCCCCCGCCGCCTGATCCGCCAGTATCCGCGCCGAGCGGGGCGAGAACAGCGGCAGGATCACCGGCGCCGCGCCCGCCAGCACCGTCCGCGCCGGCCCGTCCAGCGGCTGGGGCAGCTGGTCATAGACCACCATGCCCGGCACCGGCAGCACCTTGGCGACATGGGCGCCGTGCGGATGCAGCCAGCCCTCGCCCAGCCCCTCCAGCAGCGGCAGCATCCGCGCCGCGTCGCCCGGCCCCTCGGCGACGTCGAAACCCGCGGCCCGCGCCGCCTCGGCCGTGGCCGGGCCGACGCAGATCGCCGGCCGCCCGCGCCCCTGCCCCGCCGCCGGCACGGCATTGACCGAGGTGAAGACCAGCCCCCGCGCCGCCGCCAGCCGCGCGGCGTCATGCGCGACCGGCCGGATGCGCAGCACGGGCGAGATCAGCACCTTCAGCCCCGGCTGTCCCAGCCCTGCGGCAAATCGCCGCGAGGCCGGTTCGGGCCGGGTCAGCAGTACGATGGGCGCGGGGTTGGGCGGCATGGCAATCGGCCTGACAAGGTGTTACTTCCCCCTTGCCTAGGCCCTTGGCGGCGCGGGAACAAGGATGAGCATGGGACTGACCTTTCTGGGCATAGAAAGCAGCTGCGACGACACCGCCGCGGCGGTGGTGCGCGACGACCGCAGTATCCTTGCCTCGGTGGTGGCGGGCCAGACGGCGCTGCATGCCGATTTCGGCGGCGTGGTGCCCGAGATCGCCGCCCGCGCCCATGCCGAGAAGCTGGACCTCTGCGTCGAGGAGGCGCTGGCCCAGGCGCGGCTGCGCCTGTCGGATCTGGACGGCATCGCCGTCACCGCCGGGCCGGGGCTGATCGGCGGCGTGCTGTCGGGGGTCATGCTGGCCAAGGGGCTGGCGGCGGGCAGCGGCCTGCCGCTAATCGGCGTGAACCACCTTGCCGGCCATGCGCTGACGCCGCGGCTGACCGACGGTGTCGCCTATCCCTATCTGCTGCTGCTGGTTTCGGGCGGGCATTGCCAGTTCCTGCGCGTGGACGGCCCCGAGGATTTCGCCCGGCTCGGCGGCACCATCGACGATGCCCCGGGCGAGGCTTTCGACAAGGTGGCGAAACTTCTGGGCCTGCCGCAGCCGGGCGGCCCCTCGGTCGAGGACGCCGCGCGCGCCGGCGATGCCCGGCGCTTCGCCCTGCCCCGGCCGCTGCTGGACCGGCCGGGCTGCGACCTGAGCTTTTCCGGCCTCAAGACCGCCGTCCTGCGCCAGCGCGACGAGCTGGTCGCGGCACAGGGCGGCCTGCACCAGCAGGACCGCGCCGATCTTTGCGCCGGCTTTCAGGCGGCGGTGGCCGAGGTGCTGGCGGAAAAGACCCGCCGCGCGCTGGCGCTGGCGCCCGCTCCGGCGCTGGCCGTGGCCGGCGGCGTCGCGGCCAACGAAACGCTGCGCACGGCCTTGCAGGCGGTCGCGGCCGAGGCGGGCGCGTCCTTCCTCGCCCCGCCGCTGCGGCTTTGCACCGACAATGCCGCGATGATTGCCTGGGCCGGGATCGAGGCTTACCAGGCCGGCCGGCGCGACGGCATGGATCTGGCCGCGCGCCCGCGCTGGCCGCTGGACCGGACGGCCGCGCCGATGCTGGGCGCCGGCAAGCGGGGGGCCAAGGCATGAGCGTCGCGGTGATCGGGGCCGGCGCCTTCGGCACGGCGCTGGCAGTTTCGCTGGCAGGCAAGGGGCCGGTCACGCTCTGGGGTCGCGACACCGGCTGGACCGCGACGCGCGAGAACCCGCGCCTGCCCGGCGTCTCGCTGCCGCCCGCGCTGCGCGTCACCGACCGGCTGGAGCAGATCGCGGCCGAAACCGTGCTGCTCGCGCTGCCCGCGCAGGTGCTGGGCGGCTTTCTGGCCGAGCACGGCGGGCGCTTCGACCGCCGCAATCTGGTCAGCTGCGCCAAGGGCATCGACCTCGCCACGCTGACCGGGCCCTCGGCGCTGATCGCCGCCGCCTGCCCGCATGCCACGGTGGCGGTGCTGACCGGCCCCAGCTTCGCCGCCGACATCGCCCGCGGCCTGCCCACGGCGCTGACGCTGGCCTGCGCCGACGCCGGCGCGGCCGAGGCGCTGCAACGCCAGCTGTCCACCGCCACGCTGCGGCTTTACCGCACCACCGACGTCGCCGGGGCCGAGCTGGGCGGCGCGCTGAAGAACATCATCGCCATCGCCGCCGGCGCCGCCATCGGCGCGGGCTATGGCGACAGCGCGCGGGCCAGCATCGTCACCCGCGGCTTTGCCGAGATGCTGCGGCTGGCCACCGCGCTCGGCGCCCGGCCCGAGACGCTGACCGGCCTGTCGGGTCTGGGCGATCTGGTGCTGACCTGCACCTCGGAACAGTCGCGCAATTTCCGCTATGGCCTGGCGCTGGGATCGCGCCGCCCCTTCGCCGCCGGCACCACGGTCGAGGGCGCCGCCACCGCCCGCGCCGTCACCCAGCTGGCCGAAAGGCTGGGGATCGAGATGCCGATCTCGAATCTGGTCGCGGGCCTTGCCGAGGGCCGCATCGCCATGGAACATGCGCTGGATTTTCTGCTGAACCGCCCGCTCAAGGAGGAATGATGCCCCTTTTCGCCGTGATCTGCCGCGACCATCCTGGCAAGCTGCAAACCCGTCTCGACACCCGTGAAAAGCACCTGGCCTTTCTCAGGGCGCAGCCCGGCCTGCAGATGGCCGGTCCGCTGATCGAAGAGGGCGAGATGCGCGGCTCGCTGCTGGTGGTCGAGGCCGAGGGGTTGACCCAGGTCAAGGAATGGGCGGCGCAGGACCCCTACAAGGCGGCGGACCTGTTCGCCTCGGTCGAGGTGATCGAATGGAAGAAGGTGATCGGCTGATGGCGTATTGGCTGTTCAAATCCGAGCCTGACGTCTTCAGCTTCGACGACCTGATCGCCCGCGGCGACAAGGGCGAGCAATGGGACGGGGTGCGCAACTATCAGGCCCGCAACAACATGCGCGCCATGAAGAAGGGCGAGCGCGGCTTCTTCTACCACTCGAACATCGGCAAGGAGATCGTCGGCATCTGCGAGGTCGTGGCCGAGGCGCATCCCGACTCGACCGCCGCGGACCCGAAATGGGAATGCGTCGATGTCCGGGCCGTCGCCCGCGTCAACCGCCCCGTCTCGCTGGACGAGGCCAAGGCCGAGCCGCGGCTGGCCGAGATGGTGCTGGTCAACAATTCGCGCCTGTCCGTGCAGCCGGTCTCGGAGGCGGAATGGGATGTGATCCTGGAGCTCGCGGGCGGCACGCGGGATATCTGAAGCACCGGCATGCCGGAACCGGCCGGGCGCCGCGCGCACCCCCGGCCCGGCCGCCCGAACGGCAAAGGAAGACAAGCATGGCCCGCGGCACCCCGATCATCGCCGACCGCCCCACCACGCGCCGCATCGGCGCGCTCCGCGCGCTCTGGCCCTTCATCCGCCCCTATCGCGGGCTGCTGGCGGCGGCGCTGGTCGCGCTGGCGGTGACGGCGGCGATCAGCCTGGTCCTGCCGCTGGCCGTGCGGCGGGTGGTCGACGGTTTCGACGCCGGGGCGCATCTGTTGGACCAGTATTTCGGCGCGGCGCTGGCCATCGTCGGGTTGCTCGCCCTGGGGACGGGGATGCGCTACTATCTCGTCACCCGGCTGGGCGAGCGGGTGGTCGCCGATATCCGCAAGGCGGTCTTCGACCGGGTCATCGCCATGAGCCCGGCCTTCTACGAGCGGGTGCTGACCGGCGAGATCATCAGCCGCATCACCACCGACACCACGCTGATCCAGTCGGTGATCGGTTCCTCGGTCTCGATCGCGCTGCGCAATTTCCTGATCCTGGCCGGCGGCATGGTGATGCTGGTCTGGACCTCGGCCAAGCTGTCCGGCCTGGTGCTGCTGCTGGTGCCGCTGATCGTGGTGCCCATCGTCGTGCTGGGCCGGCGGCTGCGCAAGCTCTCGCGCGAGAACCAGGACTGGATCGCGCTGTCCTCGGGCGCGGCCTCGGAAAGCCTGCTCTCGGCGCAGACCGTGCAGGCCTTCACCCATGAGGGACCGACCCGCGCGCGTTTCGCCGAGGTCACCGACCGCTCCTTCGACGCGGCGCTCAGCCGGGTCAGGACGCGCACGGTGATGACGGTGATCGTGATCTTCCTGATCTTCTCGGGCGTACTGGGCGTGCTCTGGGTCGGGGCGCGCGACGTGCGCATGGAGGCGATAACGGTGGGCGAACTGGTGCAGTTCGTCATCTATGCGGTGCTGGTCGCCGGCGCCGTCGGCGCGCTGTCGGAAATCTGGGGCGAGCTGCAGCGCGCCGCCGGCGCCACCGAACGGCTGACCGAGCTGCTGACCACGCAGGACACGCTGACCGACCCGGCCGATCCCGTCACCCTGCCCCGCCCGGTCAAGGGCGCCATCGGCTTCGAGGAGGTGACCTTCCACTATCCCTCGCGCCCCGACCGTTCGGCGCTGGAGGGCGTGACGCTGGACATCCGCCCCGGCGAGACGGTGGCGCTGGTCGGTCCCTCGGGCGCCGGCAAGACCACGGTGATCCAGCTGCTGCTGCGCTTCTGGGACCCGGATGCCGGCACGGTGCGCATCGACGGCATCGACCTGCGCGCCATGGCGCGGGCCGATTTCCGCCAGGCCATCGCGCTGGTGCCGCAGGATCCGGTGATCTTTGCCGCCACCGCGCGCGAGAATATCCGCTTCGGCCGCCCCGGCGCCTCGGATGCCGAGGTCGAGGCCGCCGCCCGCGCCGCCCATGCCGACGAGTTCCTGTGCCTGCTGCCCCAGGGCTATGACAGTTTCGTCGGCGAGCGCGGCGTGATGCTGTCCGGCGGGCAGAAGCAGCGCATCGCCATCGCCCGCGCCATCCTGCGCGACGCGCCGATCCTGCTCCTGGACGAGGCGACCTCGGCGCTGGATGCCGAATCCGAGCGGCTGGTGCAGCATGCCGTGGACGAACTGGCCCGCTCGCGCACCACGATCATCATCGCGCACCGGCTGGCAACGGTGAAGAAGGCTGACCGCATCGTGGTCTTCGACCACGGCAGGATCGTGGCGCAGGGCCGGCACGAGGAACTGGTGGCGCAGGGCGGGCTTTATGCCCGGCTGGCGCGGCTGCAATTCACCGAAGGCGCGGCGGAAACCGCGTAAGCGGCGGCCAGGCGACAGGCGCGATGCGGGGAGGCGACGGCCGCCCCGAGATTCCCGCCGCCCGGCCATGGTGAAGGCAGGCCCGTTTCATGGTCGGGCCATGATCCCCCCGCATATCCCCGGCGTCGTGGCGAGGAGCCGGCCCGGCGATCCACGCTCCGGCAATTCCACAACGGCGCAGCAGCCGTGAAGACCCTCTCCAGCCTGCGGTCCATGTCGTTCGGCGCACCCCGGGGGGCGTCGTGAGGGCCGCGGCAAGCCCGCACCCGCAGCAAGGGAAACGGCGGCGAAACGGCCTCGCGTAAATAGACCGGGCTGCGGGGTTTCCGGGCTCCCGTCAGGCGACCGGGCTTCCGGGCGCTGCTGGACCGACTCCGCCCTTCCATGGCAACGGCAACGGGAGATCGCCCCTGCCGCCCGGGCCTGCAACCGCAAGCGCCGTGATGATGGCCGCGCGAGGGCCTCGGTCAAGCGGCCGGTCTCGCGGCGCGGTGGGGCGGATCCACCCCTCTCCGCCCACCTTGGCCTTCTCGGCACGGCAGCGGGGAACCGGCAATACCGGGCAGGGTCGCATCCGGAAAGCGCCGCGGCTGGGAGGCCGGGGCGGGTCCGTTCAGCGCGGGGCGCTGTAGACCGCCGCCCAAAACACGGTCTTGCCATCCGCCCCGACCGCCTTGCCGATGCCGTAATGCCGGGCCTGCGGGATCAGGATATTGGCAAGATGGCCCCTGGAACGCGCCCATTCCTGCAGCACGCGCTCTTGCCCCCAGGGACCGGCGGCGATGTTTTCGGCCGCGACGCGGGGCTTGTAGCCCTGACTCTTCAGCCGCTGCATCGGCCCCGAGGACTTGCTGCCGCGATGCGACATCACCCCCCGCTTGGCTATGTCGCAGGCATGGCGCGCCGCCGCCGCGGCAAGATCCCGGTTGGACCGCAGGGGCGGCAGCCCCCGCGCCTGGCGGGTGGCGTTGGTGGCGCGCACCGCTGCCTCGTTTTCAGGCATCGAGGTCTGGTAGCAGGTGACCGTCCCCGGGCCCGCCCCGCCGGGCCCGACCGATTTCGTCGAGATTCGCACCCCTTCCGCCCAGGCGGCAGGCACCCCCAAGCCAAGAAATGCGAAAAAAAGCAGGAATTTAGCAGATGTGTTCAACATTCGATTTCCTCTAGACGGGCAGAAGCTAGGAGCGACGGTCCATTTTCTCAACTTCTGATTGCTTAAATTTGTCTGGAACCGGCGGATCGGCGGAGCGTTGCCGCCCGAGACGCAGCCTGAAAGGAGAGGTCATGGCTATCTGGGATTTCGTGAAGGACGCCGGCAAATCGCTTTTCGGTTCGGAAGCCGAGGCGCAGGAGGCGCCCGCCCAGCCCGCGCAAAGCGACACCGACCGCAAGGTGGCGGCGCTCAAGGCCGAACTGTCCGCCCTGGGCCTGACCGGCAAGGACGTGCACCTGAAACTGCGCGGCGACACGGTGGTGATCTCGGGCAAGGCGCGCGATCAGGAGACGCTGGAAAAGCTGATCCTGGCGGTGGGCAACATCAAGGGCATCGCCCGGGTCGAGCTGGCCGAGGGCGCCGGCACGGAAGCCCCCGCCCCGACCGCAGCGGCCCCGGTGTTCCATACCGTGCAGAAGGGCGAGACGCTTTCGGCCATCGCGCAGAAATACCTGGGCAAGGCCAGCCGCTATCCCGAGATCTTCGAGGCCAACAAGCCCATGCTCAGCCATCCCGACAAGATCTATCCCGGCCAGACCCTGCGCATTCCCCAGACCTGACACCTGCCGGCCGCGACGCTGCGTTCGCCGCCCGGCTGGCGTGGCGGAACGCTTGCCAGCACGCTGATAGTTGGACCATTCTGCCTCTCGGCGGGGCGCGACCCCGGGAGGAAGAACTGGGAGGTAGGATAATGGTCAGGTTCGCGAACGTCGCAGACCGCGATGCGGTCGAGACGGAGATGCCCTATGCGCAACGCCAGGTGCCGCAGACGGTCTATCAGGCCCTGACCGAGACCCGCGACCGCCATCCCCAGCGCCCGGCGATCAGCTTCCAGCTGTTCTCGGACCCGAAGGCTCCGGCCCGCACGCTGACCTGGACCGAGTTGCATGAGCGGGTGACCGAGACGGCGAACCTGTTCCGCAGCCTGGGCGTCGGGCCGGGGGATGTGGTGGCCTATCTGCTGCCCAATTGCATCAAGGCGCCGATCGTGCTGCTGGCCGGGGCGACGGCAGGGATCGTCAACCCGATCAACCCGCTGCTGGAACCCGACCACATCGCCGCCATCCTGCGCGAGAGCGGCGCCAGGGTGCTGGTGACGCTGAAGAGCTTCCCGAAATCCGAAGTCGCCCAGAAGGCGGCCGAGGCGGTGGCGCAGGCCCCGAACGTGCAGACCGTGCTCGAGGTGGACCTGCGCGGCTATCTGACCGGCGTCAAGCGCCTGCTGGTGCCGCTGATGCGGCCCAAGGTCCCGACCCGGCACCATGCCAAGGTGATGGATTTCGAGGCCGCCGCCAGCGCCCAGAAGCACAACCGCCTGACCTTCGACGAACCGGCCGAGGACCGCGTCGCCGCCTTCTTCCACACCGGCGGCACCACCGGCATGCCCAAGGTCGCCCAGCACAAGCAATCGGGCATGGTCTACAACGGCTGGCTGGGCGGCACGCTGCTGTTCAGTGAAACCGACGTGCTGATGTGCCCCTTGCCGATGTTCCACGTCTTCGCGGCCTATCCGGTTCTGATGTCCTGCCTGATGTCGGGCGCGCAGCTGGTCATGCCGACGCCGGCCGGCTATCGCGGCGAGGGAGTATTCGACAACTTCTGGAAGCTGATCGAACGCTGGCAGGCGACCTTCCTGATCACCGTGCCCACGGCCATCGCCGCGCTGATGCAGCGCCCGGTCGATGCCGATGTCTCGTCGCTGAAGACCGCGATCTCGGGCTCGGCGCCCTTGCCGATCGAGCTTTACAACCGCTTCAAGGCCGCGACCGGGGTCGAGATCGCCGAGGGCTACGGGCTGACCGAGGCGACCTGCCTCGTGTCCTGCAACCCCATCGACGGGCTGAAGAAGGTCGGCTCCGTCGGCTTGCCCCTGCCCTATACCCATGTCCGGATCCTGCAGCGCCAGAACGGCGGCTTCCGCGAATGCGCCACCGATGAGATCGGCGAGATCTGCATCGCCAATCCCGGCGTCTTCGAAGGCTCGACCTATACCGAGGCCGACAAGAACAAGGACCTCTTTGCCGAGGGGCGCTTCCTGCGCACCGGGGATCTGGGCCGGATGGATGCCGACGGCTATCTGTGGATTACCGGCCGGGCCAAGGACCTGATCATCCGCGGCGGCCACAACATCGACCCCGCCGAGATCGAGGACGCGCTGCTGTCGCATCCCAAGGTCGCCTCGGTCGGCGCCATCGGCCAGCCCGACAGCTTCGCGGGCGAGCTGCCCTGCGCCTATGTCGAACTGGTCGCCGGGGCCGAGGTCGGCCTGGACGAGCTGATGGAGCATGCCCGCGCCCATATCCACGAACGCGCCGCCGTTCCGAAGCATATCGAGATCCTGCCGGAACTGCCCAAGACCGCGGTGGGCAAGATCTTCAAGCCGGACCTGCGCAAGCTGGCGATCAAGCGCGTCTACGACGAGGCGCTGGCCGGGGCCGGGCTGGCGGTCGAGGTGGCCGAGGTGGTGGACGACCGCAAGCGCGGGCTGGTCGCCCGGCTGGCGCGGCGGGGCACGGTGGATGACAAGGCGGTGGCCGATTGCCTGGGCCAGTTTACCCTGCCTTGGGAATGGGCCTGAAGCCATGAACCCGGTCTGCCCGCTTTGCGGGCGACCGATCCCGCCGGGCGTGCCGCAAAGCCGGCACCATCTGGTCCCCAAGCTGCGCGGCGGCAAGGGCGGCGAGATGGTGCTGCTGCATCAGGTCTGCCACTCGACCATCCATCGCAAGCTGAGCGAGACCGAGCTCGCACGGCAATACAACACGGTCGAGGCGCTGCGCGGCCATTCCGAACTGGCGCGCTTCTTCGCCTGGGTGGCGAAGCGGCCGCCGGGCTGGAAGGGCAAGGTGCGCTAGGGCGCACCCTGCACAGGGCGCCGGCCTAGCGCGTGAACTTCTTGTATTTCACCCGCTTCGGTTCGATGGAATCCGGGCCGAGGCGGCGGACCTTGTCGGCCTCGTAATCCTCGAAATTGCCCTCGAACCATTCGACATGGGCGTCGCCCTCGAAGGCCAGGATGTGCGTGCAGAGCCGGTCGAGGAAGAAGCGGTCGTGCGAGATGATGACCGCGCAGCCGGCGAAATCCTCCAGCGCCGCCTCCAGCGCCTGCAGCGTCTCGACGTCCAGGTCGTTGGTCGGTTCGTCCAGCAGCAGCACGTTGCCGCCGGATTTCAGCAGCTTCGCCATGTGGACGCGGTTGCGTTCGCCGCCCGAAAGCAGGCCGACCTTCTTCTGCTGGTCGCCGCCCTTGAAGTTGAAGGCCGAGCAATAGGCGCGGCTGTTCATCGTCGCGTCGCCCAGCTCGATCTGCTCGGCCCCGCCCGAGATTTCCTCCCACACCGTCTTGTTGGGGTCCAGCGCGTCGCGCGACTGGTCCACATAGGAAAGCTTCACCGTGTCGCCGTAGCTGATCTCGCCGGCATCGGGCTTTTCCTGCCCGGTCAGCATCTTGAACAGCGTCGACTTGCCGGCGCCGTTCGGGCCGATCACGCCGACGATGCCGCCCGGCGGCAGGCTGAAGGTCAGGTCCTCGATCAGCAGCTTGTCCCCCATGGCCTTTTTCAGGCCGTTGACCTCGATCACCTTGTTGCCCAGCCGCTCGCCATTGGGGATGATGATCTGGGCGCGGGTCAGCTTCTCGCGTTCGGACTGGCTGGCCAGCTCGTTATAGGCGTTGATCCGGGCCTTCTGCTTGGCCTGACGCGCCTTGGCGCCGGCGCGGATCCATTCCAGTTCCCGCTCCAGCGTCTTCTGCTTGGCCTTGTCCTCGCGGGCTTCCTGTTCCAGCCGCTTGGCCTTCTGCTCCAGCCAGGCCGAGTAATTGCCCTCGTAGGGGATGCCGCGGCCGCGGTCGAGTTCCAGGATCCAGCCGGTGATGTCGTCGAGGAAATAGCGGTCGTGGGTGACGATCAGGATGGTGCCGGGATATTCGATCAGGTGCTTTTGCAGCCAGGCGATGGTCTCGGCGTCCAGGTGGTTGGTCGGTTCGTCCAGAAGCAGCATGTCGGGCTGTTCCAGCAGCAGCTTGCACAGCGCCACCCGGCGGCGTTCGCCGCCCGACAGGCTTTCCACGTCGGCGTCGTCCGGCGGGCAGCGCAGCGCCTCCATGGCGACGTCGATCTGGCTGTCGAGATCCCAGAGGTTCTCGGCGTCGATCTCGTCCTGCAGCTTCGCCATCTCGTCGGCGGTCTCGTCCGAGTAGTTCATGGCCAGCTCGTTGTAGCGGTCGAGCTTGGCCTGCTTGGCCTTGACGCCCTCCATGACGTTGCCGCGCACATTCAGCGCCGGATCAAGCTGCGGTTCCTGCGGCAGATAGCCGACGGTCGCGCCCTTGGCGGCCCAGGCCTCGCCGGTGAAGTCCTTGTCAATGCCGGCCATGATGCGCAGCAGCGTCGACTTGCCGGCGCCGTTCACGCCGACGACGCCGATCTTGACGCCGGGCAGGAAGTTCAGGCGGATGTTCTCGAAGGTCTTCTTCCCGCCCGGATAGGTCTTGGACACCCCGTCCATGTGGTAAACGAACTGGTAGGAGGCCATGATCTTTCCTCGTTGCTGAACCCGTGAAGTTGCGCGCTATGTAGTCGAGCAGGGGCGAAAGGGGAAGGCTCAGCGGAACTGCCGGGTGAATTCCGGCCCGAAGGTCCGGTCGAGAAACTCGAACTGCGGTTCCAGCTTCTCGCGCAGCCGGGCGCGGGCCTTGTCGGGCACCACCAGCGCGTTGTCCGAGGCGAAGACCTTCTTGCCGACATCGCGATAATCATGCGGGGCCAGGCCCAGGAAATCCTCGACCCGGCGCAGGAAGCCCAGGGGATCGCGGGCAATCATGCCGAAGGGCATGTAAAGCAGCCGGTCGGGGCCGAAATGCGCGTTCCAGCGCGGCACATAGCGCATGTAGTCGCCGCGATCCATCAGCACCGGATCCTCGACCTCGCGCAGCCAGTCCTCGACGCCCTTCGGGCGGCGGCGCGCGCGGGTCAGGTTCATCTTGAGCTGCGAGATGGCGCGATCCACCGGATGGCGGATGATATAGACGAACTTCGCCTGCGGCAGGAATTTCGCCACGAAATCCACGCCTTCCGGCGGAAGGGTCGAATATTCGGGGGTGACGTCGATCGCCTTTGCCCCCTCGGGCGCCGGGGCGAAGACCAGCTTGTACCAATGGTTGGTGAACATCGGCTCGCGGGTGATGCGGTCAAGATAGCGCACCATGTGGCGCGGCATCTCCTCGCCGCGGGCGGCCCAGCGTTTCTCGATGTTCTGGCGGCCGCGGCGGAAATGCCAGGGCAACCATTTGCGATGCTCCTCGATGAAGCGATGGTTGAAGAACTGCACCTCCTTGAACGGAGGCGTCCAGACCTCGGGATGCTGGCCCAGCATCTGCGACAGCCAGGTGGTGCCGGCCTTCTGGGCGCCGATGCCCAGGAAATCGGGTTTGCGGGGCTTGCCTTCAGGGTCCCAGTTCATCCGTGCCGCCTTGTTGCGTCGCTGCCGCCCCTGATAAGCCAGCCGGGCCCGCGCCACAACCGGGGCGGTCATCGCCGGTCAGAGCCGGCCCCAGAGGTCGTATTCGCCGGCCTCGTCCACCGTCACCGTCACGATGTCGCCGGGGGTCAGATCCTCGAAGCCCTGGTCGATGAACAGGTTGCCGTCGATTTCCGGCGCATCGGCCTTGGTCCGGCAGGTGGCGCCTTCGGCATCGACGCTGTCCACGATCACCTCGATGCGGCTGCCGAGCTTCGCGGCCAGCTTCGCCTCGGAGATCGCCTGCGCCTTCTGCATGAAGCGGTCCCAGCGGTCCTGCTTGACCTCTTCGGGCACGTGGTCGGGCAAGTCGTTCGCCCGCGCGCCCTTGACGTTCTCGTATTGGAAGCAGCCGACGCGGTCCAGCTGCGCCTCGTCCAGCCAGTCCAGCAGGGTCTGGAACTCGGCCTCGGTCTCGCCCGGATAGCCGACGATGAAGGTCGAGCGCAGGGTGATCTCGGGGCAGACGGCGCGCCAGGCGGCGATCTCGTCCAGCGTCTTGGCCGCCGCCGCGGGCCGGGCCATGCGGCGCAGCGTGTCCGGATGGGCGTGCTGGAAGGGGATGTCCAGATAGGGCAGCACCAGCCCCTCGGCCATCAAGGGGATCAGGTCGCGCACATGCGGATAGGGATAGACGTAATGCAGCCGCACCCAGGCCCCGAGTTGGCCAAGGTCGCGGGCCAGGTCGGTGATATGCGCGCGATGCCCGCGCTCTTCGGCGAACTTGCGGTCGAGCCCGTAGGCCGAGGTGTCCTGCGAGATCACCAGCAGCTCGCGCACGCCGGCCTCGACCAGCTTCTCGGCCTCGCGGATCACCGCATGCGCCGGGCGCGACACCAGCTTGCCGCGCATGTCGGGGATGATGCAGAACTTGCAGGCGTGGTTGCAGCCCTCGGAGATCTTCAGATAGCTGTAATGCCGCGGCGTCAGCTTGACGCCCGAGGCCGGCAGCAGGTCCACGAACGGATCGGGCGAGGGCGGCACGGCGGAATGCACCGCGTCCAGCACCTGCTCGTATTGCTGTGGGCCAGTCACCGCCAGCACGGAAGGGTGCGCGCCGGTGATGTATTCCGGCTCGGCCCCCAGGCAGCCGGTGACGATCACCTTGCCGTTTTCCGACAGCGCCTCGCCGATGGCCTGCAGGGACTCGGCCTTGGCCGAATCGAGGAAGCCGCAGGTATTCACGATCACCGCGCCGGCGCCCTTGTAGTCGGGGCTGATGGCGTAACCCTCGGCGCGCAGGCGGGTCAGGATGCGCTCGCTGTCCACCAGCGCCTTGGGACAGCCGAGGCTGACCATGCCGATGGTCGGTTGCCCGTCCCTTCGCCCCCCCTCCCCTTGTGCAGAGTCGAAGATCGGGCTGGGGGCTAGATCGGGGCGCAACAGGGGCGGGTTCTGGCTCATGATGCGCGGCATATAGTGGCAAGCGGGCCGCTTGTTAAGCAGGAAGCGCGGCTCGCCGGAACGTCATTTGGCCTTGCGCGCCGGAACGGGCATATCGGCGGGGATGACGAATAGGATGCGCGCCCTCATGCCCCGGATTTCCGCCTGCCTTGCCCTGCTGCTGACCCTGGTCCTGCTGGCCGCGCCCGAGGCGCAGGCCCAGCAGCGCGGCCGGGGCGAGCCCATCGTGATCATGAACAACCGCGGCGGCAACGTGGTCGAGGCGATCCGGTATCGCAACCGGCTGGCGGCCAGCGGCCGCCCGGTCGAGGTGCGGGGCTATTGCCGCTCGGCCTGCACCATCTACATCACCCTGCCGAACGCCTGCCTGGGACCGAATGCGACGGTGGGATTCCATGCCCCGCGGCTGCCGGGCACCCGGATCATCCCGCCGATCGTGGACGAGCTGATGGCGCAATATTACCGCAACGGCATCCTGCAGATGTGGAATGCGCGCTGGAAGCACTCGCTGCAGATGCAGAAGATCTCGGCGCGGGAATATGTCCGGCTGGACCCGCAGACCCGGCTGTGCCGGCGCTGAGGCGCACCCAGCGGGGTGACCGGGGCGCGGTTTCATGGCAGGCTGGACCCGAAGGAGGACAGCCATGTCGGGACAAGGATGGGCCGCGGTCGCCGCGGCCATGATCTGGGCTGGCGCAGCGGCCGCGCAGACGCCGTGGTTCGACGCCGGCAACCAGGCGATGATCATGCATCAGGGCGACCTGCTGGAACAGCAGACCGCGCCGAACGGCGGCGCGCCAGCCGGCAAGGCGGGCAAGAAGCCGGTGCGGACGGCCGACTGCTCGATCTCGGCCAGCCGCGAGCGGCTGCGGCCGGAATACCACCGGCGGCTGCAGGCGCAGGGACGCCAGGCGGCGGATGCCTGGCTGCAGCAGCAGGCGGCGGCGCTTGGCCGGCACGCAGCACAGATGGCCAAGGCCGGAACGCCCTGCCGGCCGTAGAGGGGCGGCGCATCGGCCGCAGGCGCGCGCTCAGGCGCGGCCCGGCGGCGCGACGGGAATCACTCCCGCAGCCGCCAGCCGGTCAGGAAGATCCAGCGGATCGCACCCATGCAGACCAGGATCATCAGCGCCACCGCGGCCAGCGACAGGCCCACCGGCACGTCGGCAAAGCCGAAGAAGCTCCAGCGGAAGCCCGAGATCAGGTAGAGTACCGGGTTGAGCTTGGCGACCCCCTCCCAGAAGGGCGGCAGCATCGAGGCCGAGTAGAAGGCGCCGCCCAGGAACACCAGCGGCGTGATGACCATCATCGGCACGATCTGCAACTGCTCGAAATTCTTGGCCCAAAGGCCGATGATGAAGCCCAAGAGCGAGAAGGCGACGGCGGTCAGGACCAGGAAGGCCAGCATCCAGAACGGATGCGCGATATGCACGCCGGTGAACCAGAAGCTGGTCAGAAGGATCACCAGCGCGATCATCACGGCCTTGGTGGCGGCGGCGCCGACAAAGCCCAGCGTGACCTCGATCCAGCCGGTGGGCGCGACGAGGATCTCGTAGATCGTGCCGGCGAATTTCGGGAAATAGATGCCGAAACTGGCGTTGGCCACCGATTGCTGCAGCACCGTCAGCATCATCAGCCCCGGCACGATGAAGGCGCCATAGGCCACGCCCTCGACCGCCTGGATGCGCCCGCCGATGGCGGCGCCGAAGACGACGAAATACAGCACCGTCGACAGCACCGGCGACGCCAGCGACTGCCAGATCGTGCGGAAGAACCGCGCCATCTCGTGGTTGAAGACGGCACGGGCGGAACGCCAGTTCATGCGGTTTCCTCCTCGACCAGCGACATGAAGATCTCTTCGAGGCTGCTCTGCTTGGTCGAGACGTCGCGCACGGCGATGCCGCGCTCGGCCAGTTCGGCCAGCAGATGCGCGATGCCGGTGCGCTCGGCCCTCGTGTCGTAGTCATAGCCCAACTCGCGCCCGTTGGCCGAAAGCACCAGCCCGCGCCCCGCCAGTTCGGCGGGCAGAGTCGCCAGCGGTTCGTAAAGCGAGACGGTCAGGTGCTTCTTGCCGAATTCGCCCATCAGCTCGTCCTTGGACTTGACCAGCAAGAGCTCGCCCCGGTTGATGACGCCGATGCGGTCGGCCATGTCCTCGGCCTCTTCCAGGTAATGCGTGGTCAGGATGATGGTCACGCCCTCGGCGCGCAATTCGCGCACCACCTGCCACATCTCGCGGCGCAGCGTCACGTCCACGCCCGCCGTCGGCTCGTCCAGGAACAGCACCTTGGGCCGGTGCGACAGCGCCTTGGCGATCAGCACCCGGCGCTTCATGCCGCCCGACAGCTCGCGCGTCTTGGCCTCGCGCTTGTCCCACAGCGCCAGGCTGCGCAGCAATTGCTCGATATAGACCTCGTCCGGCGGCTCGCCGTAAAGCCCGCGGGTGAAGCGCACGCAGTCGAGGACGCTTTCGAAGGGCTCCAGCGCGATCTCCTGCGGGACCAGGCCGATCAGCTTGCGCGCCGCGCGCCAGTCCGTGCGGATGTCGTGGCCGCCGACGCGCACCGTGCCGCCGGTCGGCACCACCAGGCCGCAGATGATCGAGATCAGCGTGGTCTTGCCGGCGCCGTTCGGGCCGAGCAGCGCCAGGATCTCGCCTTCCTCGATCTGCAGCGAGACGTCGTTCAGCGCCACCGTGCCGCTGCCGTAGCGCTTGGAAACATGGTCGATGTCGATGATCGGACGCATCCCGTCCCCCTGTTCTGGCCCGAAGGCCCGCGAATCCGCCGGGCAGGTTGGACCGCAACCGGCCGCGGGTGCAATGGCGAAAACGCCCCTGACCTTGCGTCAGCCGTCAGGCCGGCGGCAGGCCGCCCGCTTCGGCCAGCAGCCGGTCGCTGGCGGTCTCGATCCGTGCCTCCAGAAGCTCCATCACCGCGGTCGAACGCGGGCCGGCCGGGATCGGCGGCAGGAACTCGATCACCGCGGTGCCGCCGCGGATCGGGATGCCGCGCTTGGGCCAGAACAGGCCGCAATTCACCGCGACGGGATGGATGGAGAGGCCGGTCGCGCGCTGGATCGTGCCGGCGCCGTGCTTGTAGGGCAGTTTCTGCCCCGGCCGGGTGCGGGTGCCCTCGGGATAGATGATGAGCTGGCCCAGACCCTCGGGGCGGGCGCGGGCGGCCTCGATGCCGGCGATGATCTGCTTCATCGCTTCCTTGCCGCGCGCGCGGTCGATGGGGATGCAGCCGACCTTGCGGGCGAACCAGCCCATGATCGGCACGCGCAGCACCTCGCGCTTCATCACGAAGGCGCGGCGCGGACAGGCGCGGGCCAGCGCGAGGATGTCGAGAAAGCTCTGATGCTTCGAGGCGACGATGCATTCTCCCGCGGGCGGCGTGCCGCGATATTCGATGCGCACCCCCAGGATGACCCGCGCCGCGCCCAGCATCTGGTCCAGCCACAGGCGGGCGACGCGATGCGCGCGCTCGGGATGGACCAGCACCTGCGGCAGGCCCCACAGCCCCAGCGCAAAGGTCACCAGCGCCGCGTAAAGGTAATAGACCACCGCGCGCAGCCAGTCCAAGGGCGAAGGCGGGCGCGGATGGTAGGGATTCATCAGCGCACCTCGCGCAGCATCTTCAGCGCCGCCCAGCGGGTGGCGGCAAAGCCGATCGCGGCGGCGACGGGCGGCACCAGCAGCGGCCAGAGCCAGCCCCAGCCCTGAAAGCCCAGCCCGGTCAGGAAGCTTCCCGCCTGATCCATCGAAGGCAGCGCCCAGATGGCCGCCATCCCCAGCGCCGTGCCCCCGGCCGCGCCCATGGCGGCGCGGCGGGTAAAGCGGCGCACGAAGGCGGTGGCGATGGTGATGTCGCGCGCACCGATCAGCCGCAGCACCCGGATCACCTGCCCGTTCGCGGCCAGCGCCGCCTTCGCGGCCAGCGTGATCATCGCCCCCGAGGCGGCAGCGATCAGCAGCAGCGAGACGAGCCCCAGCACCCGCAGCCGGTTCGCCGCCGAGACCAGCGGCTGGCGCCAGCGGGTATGGTCGTCCAGCACCGCGCCCGGCGCCTCGCCCTGCAGCCGCAGGCGCAGCGCGGCGGCATCGAAACCCTCGGCGGCCTCGGTGATCTCGATCAGCCGCGGCACCGGCAGGGCCTCGACCGGGACATCGGGGCCGAACCAGGGTTCCAGCAGCTTTTCCACCTCCTCATCGGGCAGCAGCTTGGCCTCGGCGATGCCCGGGGTGGTCTTCAGCGCCTCCATCACCGTCACGGTCTGCTCGTCGATCTGGTCCTCGGGGGCCGAGATGCGCACGGTGACGGTCTGCGCCAGCTCGGTCGACCAGCGTTCGGCCAGCCGGCCGGTGGCCAGCGCCAGCGCCAGCGCAAAGACCGCCAGAAAGGCCATGGCGCCGGCCGAGAACACCGTCAGCTGCGCGGTGAAGCCGGTCGGCGGCACCACGCGGTCCGTTCCCGCCGGGTCCGGCCGGGTCAGCCCCCGCCACAACGTCGCCAGGTCGAGCGATTTCAGTTCGGCTTTCTTCACAGGTCCGCCCCCGCCAGTTGCAGCCTCTTGCCCGCGATGCGCAGCACCCGCGCCTGCACCTGCTGCTTGGCGGCGCGGATCAGGTTCAGGTCATGCGTCGCGATCAGCACCGCCTTGCCCGAGCGGTTCAGCTCGATCAGCAGCTGCAGCAGCCGCATCGACATGTCCCAGTCCAGGTTGCCGGTCGGCTCGTCCGCCAGGATCAGGTCGGGCGACATGATGACGGCGCGGGCCAGCGCGGCGCGCTGCCGCTCTCCCCCCGACAGTTCCGGCGGCATGGCGCGGGCATGGCCGGACAGCTGCACCCAGGCCAGCAGGTCGCCCAGGGCCGGCATGTCCACCTGCTCGCCCGAGACCAGCAGCGGCAGGGCGATGTTCTCGGCCACCGGCAGGTGGTCGAGAAATTGCGTGTCCTGATGCACCACCCCCACCCGGCGGCGCAGCGCGGCGATGCCGTCGCGCGACAGCCCGCGCACGTCCTGGCCGAATGCCGTCATGCGCCCGGCGCTCGGCAGCAGCTCGGCATAGCAGAGCCGCAGGAAGGTGGTCTTGCCCGCACCCGAAGGGCCGGTCAGGAAATGGAAGGAACCCGGCTGTAGCGTCAGCGACATATCGGCAAGCAACGGATCGTTGCCGCTGTAGCCGAAGGACAGGTTCTGCATCTCGATCACTGGTCGTCCCTTTCTGAGCGGGCCTTTCCGAGCGGGCTGCTTGGCGCGCGGTTCGTGGCTTGATAGAACAGTCGCGCGGCGAATGCGAGACGCCCGCATGACCGAAACCGCCCCTGTCCGGAGACGAAAGACCCGCCCATGCGCCTGACCTGCCCCCGCTGCGCGGCCCAGTACGAGATCGCGGAATCCGCCATTCCCGCCTCGGGGCGCGAGGTCGAATGCTCGGCCTGCAGCCATGTCTGGCGCCAGCCGGGGCCGGGAAAATCCGCGCCGTCGCCGGCTGCTCCGGAACGCGGCCCCTACGACCCCGAGGCGCGCCCGGCGCTGAACCGGCCGCTGGACGAATCGGTGCTGGCCATCCTGCGCGAGGAAGCCGCGCGCGAACTGGGCGCCCGCCGCTCCGAGGCGCAGCCCGCCGAACCCGATCACATTCCCGCGACGCAGGCGGCCGAGGCCCCGCCCGAAGTCCCGCCTGATGTCCCGGCCGATGCAGCGCAGCCCGCCGAACCCGCGCTTTCCGGCGACGGAGAGCCGGCCGCCGGCCCGGCGATCGACTGGCCCGCCACCACCGTGACCGAAGCCCCGCTGGCCGAGCCCGCCCCCGCCCACCCGGAGGCGGAACCGCCCACCGAGACCGGTGCCGCCTCGCAGCCGGCCGCGGATCCGGTCCCGCAGCCCGAGGCCGGAGATCCGCAAGCTCTGCACCCGTCCCCTCGGCCCGAGCCGGTGTCCGCCCCGGTCGAGGACTCGTCGGCCTTTGACCAGCCCGAGCCGATCATTCCCATCCTGCCCGATGCCCAGGAACTGGCCGCGACCCTGACTCGCTCGGCGCCGTCCCTGCCCGGCGGCGCGGCCGGGGCGGCCGCCGAGGAACCGCCCGTCCTGCCGCTGCTGCGCCCCGCCGCTGCCGAAGAGACGGCACCGGCCGACACGGCCGCCGAGCCCGCCCCGCGCGAGGCGCCGGTGCCTGTGATCGTGCCGAGGCCGCGCCGCACGGGCTATGCCTCGGGCTTCGGCCTTGCCGCGATGCTGGCGCTGGGGCTGGTGGCCAGCTATGCGCTGGCCCCGCAGATCCCGGCCGACGAGGGCGGCGGGCCGCTGGCGGAATGGCGCCAACAGATCGACCGCGGCCGGCTGTGGCTGCATGACCGCATCCGGGGGGAATAGGCTGCCGAGGCCCTGCGCCCCTGACCGGGACCGGCAGGCAGGCCGCGTCGGGAAGTCCCCGCCGCGCCGGCGCGGCGCCGGCCACCCGCCGCCGCAGGCTCAGAAACTCTCCAGCAACCGGCCCAGATAGTCGCGTTCGTCGCGGGGCCGCTCGCGCTCGCCGCTGCGGCGGCGGATCTCGTCCTGCAGCTCGCGGGCCTTGCGCGAGGGATCGCCGCCCTCGGCCAGCGGGTCGCCCGAGGTGATCGAGCCGCCATCGCCCGACAGCGCCCGGCCCAGCGGATCGGTCTGCTGCCGGCGGTCATAGGGCTGCGCCAGCCCGCGCTGGCCGCGCGGATCGCCCGAGGGCCCTTCGGGACCGTTCTCCTGCCCGCCCTGCTGCGGCTCGCCATCCTGGCCCTGCTGCTGGTCCTGCGCCATCATGTCGCCAAGCGCCCGCATCCCCTCGCGCATGGACTGGATGGCCTGGGCCTGCCGCTCCATCGCCCCGCCGGCATCCCCCTCGCGCAGCGCCTGCTCGGCCTCCTCCATGGCGCGGCCGGCCTCGTCCAGCTGGCGCCGCGCCTCCTCGCCCTGCGGCGTGCCGCGGCCGGGCAGCAAGCCGCGCTGGCGGCCCAAGTCCTCGCGCAGCTCGCGCTGGCGGTCGGCAAGCTGCTGGTTGTCCTGGCTGCCCTGGCCTTCCTCGCCCTGCTGCCACTGGCCGTATTGGTCCTGCATCTGGCGCATCGCCTCGTCGGCCAGCTTCTGCTGGTCGCGCAGCGTCTCGGCCAGCCGGTCCGAGGGGCGCTGGCGCCCGCCCTCGCCGCCCTCGGATTGCGTCACCCGCAGGTTCTGCATCATGCGGTTGAACTGCTCCAGCAATTCCTGCGCCTCGGCCATGCGGCCCTCGTTCATCAGGCGCTGGATCTCGTCCATCATCTGCTGGATCTGGTCACCGGTGATCTGCTGGCGGTTCTGGGGCGAGCGGTCGAAACGCTCGGAAGGGTCCTGCCCCTGCTGCTGCGCCAACATGTCCAGATAATCGTCGGTGGCCTGCTTCAGCTCGTCCATCAGGCGCTGGATCTCGTCGGGGCTGGCACCGTTGCGGATCGCCTCGGAAAGCCGCTCCTGCGCCTGGCTCATCCGCTCCAGCGCATCGGCCAGTCCGCCATCCTCCAGCGCCACGGCCGCGTCCCAGAGCAGCTGCGCCAGCTTGTTGCGCGCCTCTTCGGTCAGATTGCCGGATTCCAGCGCGCCGACGGCGCCCTGCAATCCCTGGTAAAGCTCGGCATCCATGAAGCCCTCGGGCTGCCAGCTGGCGGCGCGCAGCACCTGGGCGCTGCGGCCGGCATTGCCGCGCGACCAAAGCAGGTCGCGCCGCACCTCGATCAGCGCCGCCGCCAAGGGGTCGAAGAAGCGCCGCCCCGGCAGCACCATGCGCATCGGGGCCGAGGCGCCCTGCTGCCCGATGCCGTCCTCCACCTTCAGCGAGACGGTCACCGGCAGGTTGGCCCAGGGGTGGCGCGACAGATCGCCCACCAGCCGGCCGCGGATCTCCTTGCGGCTGCCGGTCGCGGGCAGCGGCAGATCCAGCGCCACAGCCTCGCGCGGCTCGGGGTCGGGGGCAAGGCCGAAGCGCCGGTCGACCGCATCCAGGTCCAGCGCGATCACCGCCTGCCCGGCCGCGATGCCGTTGTCGTCGCTGGCGGTGAATTCCTGCACCAGCCGGCCGTCGGCGCGCCGCTCGGGCGCCTTGCCGGGCGCGACGGCCGGCGCCGCATCGGGCAGCACGGTCACGTCGAATCGCCGCCCCGCGACCTCGATCACTCCGTCGCGCTCGGCCATGAATTCCGGCGCCGAGGGCTCGCCGCCCGGCAGCGCGGCGCCGATATCCTGCGCGATTTCGGCGCCCTCGCCGTAAAGCCGGAAGCTCAGCTTCGAGCCCTTGGGCAATTCCAGCCGCTGCCCCTCGGGCAAGGCGTTGAGGTAAAGCGTCGGGCGGCGGGTATAGGCGGGGGGCTCGGCCCAGCCCTCCCAGGACGGACCGGCCTCGGCCCCCGGACGCGCCTCGGGGGCGGGGCGGAAGGTCGCACCCAGCGCGGCGATACCCTGCCCCAGCTGCCCGGGCGGCGCGAAGATCAGCGCCATGACCAGCGCCACCAGGCCGACCAGCCGCAGCGCGACCGGATCGCGCCAGCGCAGCCGCGCATCCGGCGCAACCGGGCGCGCGGCCAAGGCGGCGGCCTGCATCCGCGCCAGATGCGCGCGCCACAGCGCGTCCGCACCCTCGTCCCCGGCCCCCACCGCGACCCGGTCGCGCAGCGCCGAAAGCGGCCGCCCCGGCAGGGCCAGGTCCACCCGTTCCCGCGCCGCCTCGGCCGAAGGCCGGCGGAAGCGCCGCAGCCCCCAGCCCGCAGCCAGCAGGGCCGCCAGCGCCGCCAGACCCATCAGCCAGATCAGCGCCCGCGAGGAGAAAAGATCGGTCGCGCCGAAGGCCAGCGCCGCCAGCACCAGCGCCAGCAACACGCCCAAAGGCCAGAAGGCCGCGGCCAGCGCCTCCCACCACATGCCGGCGCGGGTCAGCCCGACCGCCCAGCCGATACGGCGCGGTTCAGCCATGGCCGCTTCTTTCTTGGACAAATATCCCACGGGGGCCCGGGGGTGTGAAACCCCCGGCCGCAGCGGCGCGGGAATGAGCGATCAGAGCCATTCCGGGATGGTATCGCGTCCCAGCATTTCCTCAAGCGTCGGCCGCGCCCGAATGACGGCGAATTGATCGCCGCTGACCAGAACCTCGGGCACCAGCGGCCGGGAATTGTATTCCGAGGCCATCACCGCCCCATAGGCCCCGGCCGAGCGCAGCGCCACCAGGTCGCCCGGACCCAGCGCCGGCAGCTCGACCGCCTTCTGGAAGGTGTCGCCGGTCTCGCAGACCGGGCCGACCACGTCATGCGGCGCGACCGCGGCCCCCGGCGCCGCCTCGCGCACCGGGACGATGTCGTGATGCGCCGAATACATCGCCGGCCGGATCAGGTCGTTCATGGCCGCGTCGAGGATCAGGAAATCCCGCCCCTCGCCCTGTTTCAGATAGATCACCGAGGACAGCAGGATGCCCGCATTGCCGGCGATGTTGCGGCCGGGCTCGATCTCGATCTCGCAGCCCAGATCGCCCACGGCATCGCGGATCACCTGGCCGTATTCGATCGGCAGGGGCGGCGCGTTGTTGTCGCGCCGGTATGGGATGCCCAGGCCGCCGCCCATGTCGAGCCGGGTGATCGCATGCCCGTCGGCGCGCAGCGCGCGGGTCAGCTCGGCCATCTTGGCATAGGCCTGGCGATAGGGCTCCAGGTCGGTCAGCTGGCTGCCGATATGCATGTCGATGCCGACAACCTTGATCCCGGGCAGGCGCGCGGCATGCGCATAGACCTCGCGCGCGCGGGCGATGGGAATGCCGAACTTGTTCTCGGACTTGCCGGTGGCGATCTTCTCATGCGTCCTGGCATCGACATCCGGGTTCACCCGCACGGCGACCGGCGCCTCGACCCCCATCGAGGCCGCGACGCGCGACAAAAGCTCCAGTTCCGGCTCGGATTCGACGTTGAACTGGCGGATGCCGCCCGCCAGCGCCATGCGCATCTCGGATTCAAGCTTGCCGACGCCGGAAAACACGATCCGCTCGCCCGGCACGCCCGCCGCCCTGGCGCGCGCATATTCCCCGGCCGAGACGATATCCATGCCCGCGCCCAGATCGCCCAGAAGCTTCAGCACGGCGATGTTCGAATTCGCCTTGACCGCGAAGCAGACCAGATGGTCGCACCACGCCAGCGCCTGCTGGAACAGCCTGAAATGCCGGGTCAGCGTGGCGGCGGAATAGACATAGACCGGCGTGCCGACCTCGGCCGCGATGCGGGTCAGGGGCACGTCCTCGGCATGCAGCCAGCCGTCGACATAGTTGAAATGGTCCATCAGGTGATCCTGCGAGAGCGGATGAACAGATAAAGCGGCAGCGCAAAGCCGATCCCCAGCGCCAGCCCCGGAAGCGTCAGAAGCGCCGCCCAGTTGCGGCGCAGCATGGTCTCGATCAGGCACCACAGCGCCAGCGCCGCCTGCGCCACCAGTTCGGTCGCCCGGGCGCCTTGCCAGAGCGCCTCGCCCCGCCACAGCGCCACGGCGGCGCCAAGCAGCGCCAGCCCCGCCCAGACCAGCCGCAGCGGCGTCAGCTCAGAGCTTCGAGACGACACCGATCTGCGCCTCTCCGCTGATCTGCAAGCCGGATTCGGCGACAGGGCCGGGCCGGGTCGGCGGGCCATCGACGCCGCAGGCGGCCAGCGTCGCCAGCATCAGCGCGAACAGCGCCAGAAGCAGGTGCTGCGTCATGCGGTTTCCCCCAGCTTCTCTTTCCAGCGCGCGATCTGGGCGCGGACCTGCGCCGGCGCGGTGCCGCCGTAGCTGGTGCGCGAGGCGACAGAATTATGCACGCCCAGCACGTTGTAGACGTCTTCGGTGATCGCCGGGTTGACCGATTGCATCTGCTCCAGCGTCAGCTCGGGCAGGTCCACGCCCTGCTTCTCGGCCATGGCGACCAGCGCGCCGGTGACGTGATGGGCGTCGCGGAACGGCAGCCCGGCCTCGCGCACCAGCCAGTCGGCCAGGTCCGTCGCGGTGGAAAAGCCCGAGCCCGCCGCCGCCTCCAGCCGCTCGCGGTTCGCCGTCAGGTCCGACAGCATCCCGGTCATCGCGGCCAGCGCCAGCATCAGGTTGTCGCTCGCGTCGAAGACCTGCTCCTTGTCCTCCTGCATGTCCTTGGAATAGGCGAGCGGCAGCCCCTTCATCACCACGAAGAGCGCCACGGCAGCGCCAAGGATGCGGCCGATCTTGGCCCGGATCAGCTCGGCCGCGTCGGGGTTCTTCTTCTGCGGCATGATCGACGAGCCGGTCGAGAAGCGGTCCGACATGGTGACGAAGCGGAACTGGGCCGAGGACCAGATCACCAGCTCCTCGGCCAGCCGCGACAGGTGGACGGCGCAGATCGCCGCCGAGGACAGGTATTCCAGCGCGAAATCCCGGTCGCTGACCGCATCGAGGCTGTTCGCCATCGGCCGGTCGAAGCCCAGCGCCTGCGCGGTCGCCTCGCGGTCGATGGGAAAGCCCGTCCCGGCCAGTGCGGCGGCGCCCAGCGGCGATTCGTTCATCCGCCGGCGCGCGTCCTGAAAGCGCGACAGGTCGCGGCCGAACATCTCGACATAGGCCATCATGTGATGGCCCCAGGTCACCGGCTGCGCGGTCTGCAGATGGGTGAAGCCCGGCATGACCCAATCCGCGCCCTTTTCCGCCTGCGACAAAGTGGCGCGGATCAGCGCGTCCAGCCCCTGGATCGCCGCGTCGCATTGGTCGCGCACCCACAGCCGGAAATCGGTCGCCACCTGATCGTTCCTCGACCGCGCCGTGTGCAGCCGCCCCGCCGGCTCGCCGATCAGCTCCTTCAGCCGCGATTCCACGTTCATGTGGATGTCTTCCAGCGCGGTCGAGAACGGGAAGCCGCCCGCCTCGATCTCTGACAAGACCGTGAGCAGCCCTTCCCCGATCGCCTCGGCATCGCTAGTGCTGATGATGCCCTGCGCGGCCAGCATCGCCGCATGGGCGCGGCTGCCCCGGATGTCCTGGGCATAGAGCCGCTGGTCGAAGCCGATCGAGGCGTTGATCGCCTCCATGATCGCGTCCGGGCCTGCGGCGAAACGTCCGCCCCACATCTGGTTGGCGGTGCTGGCGGGCTGCTCGGTCATGACTTGTCCTTCGGGGGGTGGAATGCGTTGGCTGGTTCTTTATACGGCGATGATCCTTGGTGCAAATGCCGGTTACGCGGGGGAAATCGACTGGCAGGCCGCGCATGACGGCGGGCTGGCGAAGCTGCAGCAGACCGACCCGACCCCGGTGCCGGCAACCGAATTCACCGATCCCGAGGGCGGCACGCACAGCCTGACCGACTGGAGGGGCAAGGTGGTGCTGTTGAACTTCTGGGCGACCTGGTGCGCGCCCTGCCGCGAGGAGATGCCCTCGCTGGACGCCTTGCAGGCCGAGATGGGCGGCGAGGATTTCGAGGTGGTCGCCATCGCCGCCGGCCACAACCCGCCCCCGGCGGTGAGGAAGTTCCTGGACGAGGAGAACATCGCCAACCTGCCCGTGCGGCTGGACCCGCGCCAGCAACTCGCGCGCGAGATGGGCGTGATGGGCATGCCGGTGACGGTGCTGATCGACCGCGACGGCAACGAGATCGCCCGGCTGATCGGCGGCGCCGACTGGTCCTCGGACACGGCCAAGGCGCTTATCCGGCAGGCGACAGCGCCCTGACGCGGTCATGGGCGGGACAGTGGACCATATGGTCGTTGACCAGCCCGCAGGCCTGCATGAAAGCATAGGTGATCACCGGCCCGCAGAAGGTGAAACCGCGCTTTTTCAGGGCCTTGGCCATGGCTTCCGATTCCGGGGTCTTGGCCGGGACCTCGGCCATGCTGGCGAAACGGTTCTGCACCGGACGCCCGCCCACGAAGGACCAGATGAAGGGCGAGAACCCCTCGGAACTCTCGATGTCCAGAAAAAGCCGGGCGCCCTTGACGGTGGCCTCGATCTTGCCGCGATGGCGGATGATGCCGGGGTTCTTCAGCGCCGATTCGACCTCGGCCTCGCCCCAGCGGGCGACGCGCTCGGGATCGAAGCCCTCGAAGGTCTCGCGGAAGGCGTCGCGCTTGCGCAGGATGGTGATCCAGCTCAGCCCCGCCTGGAAGCCGTCCAGCACCAGCTTTTCCCAAAGCGCGCGCGCATCGTATTCCGGCACCCCCCATTCATGGTCATGATAGGCGACGTAAAGCGGGTCGGAGCCGCACCAGGCACAGCGTTCGGTCATGTCGGGCAAGGATCCGTTAACCTTGAGTCGAGAAATCGGGACCAGTTTACGCGATCTTAGGAGATGATCGCCAGACTTCCGTCGATGACAGGAGTCTTGGCATGACCGACAATATTGATTCGCAAAAGGAAATGGGTTCTCCGCTGGATTTCGCCGTCGATCAGCAGTCGCGGGTGACGATGGCGACGGTGCGGCGGGCGGTCTCGCGCGGCGATGCCGTCCTGGCCTATCAGCCGGTGGTGCAAGCGGAACGCCCCGACCATGCGACCTTCCACGAGGGGCTGATCCGAATCATCGATGAAACCGGGCGAATCGTGCCGCTGCGGGACTTCCTGCCGCTGGCCGAAACCACCGAGCTGGGCCGCCAGATCGACTGCCTGTCGCTGTCCCTGGGCCTGAAATCGCTGGCCGAGGAACCCTCGCTGCGGCTGTCGATCAACATGTCGGCGCGCTCGATCGGCTATCCGGCCTGGCTGCGCACGCTGCGCGAGGGCATCGCCGGCGACGACAGCATCGGCGAGCGGCTGATCCTGGAAATCACCGAAAGCTCGGCCATGGGCATGCCGGAGCTGGTCGGGCGATTCATGCATGAGTTGCAGGCCCAGGGCGTCAGTTTCGCCCTGGACGATTTCGGCGCCGGCTACACCTCGTTCCGCTATCTGCGCGATTTCTGCTTCGACATGATCAAGATCGACGGCCAGTTCATCCGCGACATCGCCGAGCAGCGCGACAACCAGGTCCTGGCCCGGGCGCTGCAATCCATCGCGCACCATTTCGACATGTTCACCGTCGCGGAATCGGTCGAGACGGCGGATGACGCCGCCTTCCTGATCGACATGGGCATCGACTGCCTGCAAGGCTATTACTTCGGCGCGCCGACCATCGTGCCGCCGTGGAGGTCCCCCAGCTCTGCCGCCCAGCGCAGCTGAGCGCGATTCGCCTTATGGTAGAAATGCTCCGGCCATATCCGCGGCCGCCCGACCCGCTTTCATCGTCGCATCCATGCCGCCGGGACCGGGGGAAGGCCCTGCCCCGGCCAGCCTGCGCAGGGCGGCCGCGCAAGCCGGCCGGATGCGGCGTTTCCGCGCCGGACCTGCCGCCAAGTCCGCTTGACCTCGGGTAACGAAACGGCAAACGTCGGCATGCACCGATCGTCTCGGCATCAGGAGGGAACCTGTCATGACCAAAGCCGTAATCGTTTCTGCCGCGCGCACCCCCGTCGGCAGTTTTCTGGGATCCTATGCGAACCTGCCCGCGCATGACCTTGGCGCCATCGTCCTGAAGGCCATCGTCGAGCGCGCCGGCATCGATCCTTCCGAAGTGTCCGAAACCATCCTCGGCCAGGTCCTGACCGCCGGCCAGGGCCAGAACCCGGGCCGTCAGGCCCATATCAAGGCCGGCTATCCGCAGGGTTCCGCCGCCTGGGTGCTGAACCAGGTCTGCGGCTCGGGCCTGCGCTCGGTCGCGCTGGCGGCGCAGCAGGTGCTCTTGGGCGACGCCACCGTGGTCGCGGCGGGCGGCCAGGAATCGATGTCGCTGGCGCCCCATGCCGCCTATATCCGCTCGGGGCAGAAGATGGGCGACATGAAGATGCTCGACACCATGATCAAGGACGGGCTCTGGGACGCCTTCCACGACTACCACATGGGCACCACGGCCGAGAACGTCGCCTCGAAATGGGGCATCACCCGCGCCGAGCAGGACGAGTTTGCCGTCGCCTCGCAGAACAAGGCCGAAGCGGCGCAGAAGGCCGGGAAGTTCGCCGATGAGATCGTGCCGGTGACGATCAAGACCCGCAAGGGCGAGACGGTGGTCGATGCCGACGAATACATCCGCCACGGTGCCACGCTGGAGGCGATGGAGAAGCTGCGCCCCGCCTTCAGCAAGGAGGGCACGGTGACCGCCGGCAACGCCTCGGGCCTGAATGACGGCGCCGCCGCCGTGCTGGTGATGACCGAGGACGAGGCCGCCCGCCGCGGCCTGACGCCGCTGGCGCGCATCGCCTCCTATGCGACGGCCGGCGTCGATCCGCAGATCATGGGCACCGGCCCGATCCCGGCCAGCCGCAGGGCGCTGGAGCGGGCCGGCTGGTCGGTCGGCGACCTGGACCTGGTCGAGGCGAACGAGGCCTTTGCCGCCCAGGCCATCGCCGTCAACCGCGACATGGGCTGGGATCCGGCCATCGTCAACGTCAACGGCGGCGCCATCGCCATCGGCCACCCGATCGGCGCCTCGGGCGCGCGCATCCTGAACACGCTGCTGTTCGAGATGCAGCGCCGCGACGCCAAGAAGGGTCTGGCGACGCTGTGCATCGGCGGCGGCATGGGCGTCGCCCTTTGCCTGGAACGTCCCTGATCGAAAAAGGCGCGCGCAACTATCTTGCGCGCGCCGGCCGGGTTCGGTAACACAATTTCAAGACCATTTTCAAAGGGGGACGAGAAATGGCAAAAGTGGCCCTTGTGACCGGCGGGTCGCGCGGCATCGGCGCGGCGATCTCGAAGGCGCTGAAGGAGGCGGGCTATACGGTCGCCGCGAATTACGCCGGCAATGACGATGCCGCCCGCGCCTTTACCGAGGAGACCGGCATCAAGACTTATAAATGGTCGGTGGCGGATTATGACGCCTGTGCGGCGGGCATCAAGCAGGTCGAGGAGGAGCTGGGCCCCATCGCCGTGCTGGTCAACAATGCCGGCATCACCCGCGACGCGATGTTCCACAAGATGACCCCCCAGCAGTGGAAGGAGGTCATCGACACCAACCTGACCGGTCTCTTCAACATGACCCATCCGGTCTGGTCGGGCATGCGCGACCGCAAGTTCGGCCGCATCATCAACATCAGCTCGATCAACGGCCAGAAGGGGCAGGCCGGCCAGGCGAATTATTCGGCGGCCAAGGCGGGCGACCTGGGCTTCACCAAGGCCCTGGCCCAGGAGGGCGCGCGCGCCGGCATCACCGTGAACGCGATCTGCCCGGGCTATATCGGCACCGAGATGGTCCGCGCCATCGACGAGAAGGTGCTGAACGAGCGCATCATCCCCCAGATCCCGGTCGGACGCTTGGGCGAACCCGAAGAGATCGCGCGCTGCGTCACCTTCCTGGCCTCGGACGAGGCCGGCTTCATCACCGGCTCGACCATCAGCGCGAACGGCGGCCAGTTCTTCGTCTGACCCCTTGGCCGGACAGGCTGCGAAATGGCAACGGCCCGCGAGATCTCGCGGGCCGTTTCTCATTCCATGGTCAGGGCCGCGGGCGGGACCGGGCCCGCCCGTGTCACAGGTCAATGCGACAGGCGTGTGATCTCTTCCTTGAGGCGAAGTTTTTCCTTCTTCATCTGGGCGATGGTGAGGTCATCCATGCCGGGGCTGCGATGCGCGGCCTCGATGGCGTTCGAAAGTGACTGATGTTTGCGGCGAAGCTCCTGAACATGGGATTCAACCGACATGTCGTCCTCCTCTTGGATTGATCGAACCAAGGGATTGCAGCACAGAATCGTCACATTGTCACCGAAAATTCGGCCCCTCGAGCGAAAGTGCCGCACCCCCGCGCAAAACCGCCTGCGCGGCCTCGGTCAGGTCCTCCTGATCGCCCGCATGTGACGGTTTCGCATGCATGACGAAGGGCGTGAGCAGGCGCAGCGGCGCCCGCGCGCCCTTGCGGGCAGAGACGATGATCCGCCCCGCCTCGCGCCCCGCGCGCGCCGCCACCGGCAGGATCGCGATCGCCCCGGCCGGGCCGGAAAGCGCCGCCAGAATCGCCGCCAGCCGATCGGCGCGCTGGATCAGCGTCAGCCGGCCGCCCGGCCGCAGCCGGCGCAGCCCGGCCTCGACCCATTGCGGCAGCGGAGTCGCCTCGTGCCGGGCGCGGCCGCGACCGGCATCCGGCGCCGGCGGGCCGCCGGTGAAATAGGGCGGATTGGCGATGACATGGTCGAAGCTCCGGCCGCGCAGCTCGGCGGGCATCCGGGCCAGGTCGCCCTGATACAGTTCCGCCGGGATGGCATTGGCCGCGGCATTGCGTCGCGCCAGTTCGGCATAGGCGGGCTGCAGCTCCAGCCCCGCCAGGTGCAGTCCCGGCACCCGCGCGCCAAGGCAAAGCAGCGCCACCCCGGCCCCGCAGCCCAGTTCCAGCACGCTGTCGCCGGCCCGCGCCGGGCAGGCGGCGGCCAGCATCACCGCATCGGCCCCGGCGCGATAGCCGCGCGCGGGCTGAAGGATGCGCAGCCGGCCGCCGAGGAAGCCGTCCTCGCGCAGCTCAGTCATGGTGGATGCGATTGTCCCGCAGGATGGCGCGCGCCATGAACAGGTCGCGATCCGCGACCATCAGCCGCCGCGGCAGGATGCCCAGCGAACCCTCGAGCACGCTCATGTGCTGGTCCAGCGGAAAGGACTGGATGCCCTCGGCCGCCAGCAGGTCGGCGGCGCGGGTGATGAGAAGCGGGTCGGTGGTGCGCAGAAGCTCTTTCATGACACGGGAAAGTTACGCGGCTGTTGCGCATGTGTCCATGGCATGGCAATGGCTTGCGGCGAAAGGGGATCGCTGATGGGCATGAACGAAAACGTCTCCAAGCCGCTCGACCGGCTTTCGGCCGAACTTGCCGGGGATATGGACCGGGTCAACGCACTGATCCGCGAACGCATGGCCAGCCGCCACGCCCCCCGCATTCCCGAGGTCACCGCGCATCTGGTCGAGGCCGGCGGCAAGCGGCTGCGGCCGATGCTGGTGCTGGCCGCCGCGCGGCTTTGCGGCTATGCGGGCGAAAGCCATGTCCTGCTGGCCGCCGCGGTCGAGTTCATCCATACCGCGACGCTCTTGCATGACGACGTGGTCGACGAAAGCCAGCAGCGCCGCGGCCGGCCGACGGCGAACCTGCTGTGGGACAACAAGTCCAGCGTGCTGGTCGGCGATTATCTGTTCGCGCGCAGCTTCCAGCTGATGGCGGACACGGAAAGCATGCAGGTCATGCGCATCCTGGCCAATGCCAGCGCCACCATCGCCGAGGGCGAGGTTCTGCAGCTGACCGCCGCGCAGGACATCGCCACGACCGAGGATACCTATATCCAGATCGTGCGCGGCAAGACGGCGGCGCTGTTCTCGGCCGCGACCGAGGCGGGCGCGGTGGTCGCCGGCGCCGAGCCGGCGGTGCAGCGGGCGCTGTTCGATTACGGCGACGCGCTGGGAATCGCCTTCCAGATCGTGGACGACCTTCTGGATTACGGCGGCTCGACCACCGTGATCGGCAAGAATGTCGGCGACGATTTCCGCGAGCGCAAGCTGACCCTGCCGGTGATCAAGGCCATTGCCCGCGCCGATGCCGAGGAACGCGCCTTCTGGGAGCGCACCATCGGCCAGGGCCGGCAGGAGGAATCCGACCTGGCTGCCGCCCTGGAGATCCTGCGCCGCCGCGAGGCGCTGGAGGCCGCACGCGCCGACGCCATCGCCTGGGCGGGCCGCGCCAAGGCGGCCCTGCAGACCGCCCCCGACCAGCCCCTGCGCAGGATCCTGGCGGATCTGGCGGATTTCGTGGTCTCGCGCCTGGCCTGACCGCCGGACGCCGCGCAACGAAAAAGCCCGGCTCGCGCCGGGCTTTTCCTTGGCCTGAAGCCCTGCCTCAGCTGTTATAGGCGCTTTCGCCATGGGTGGTGACGTCGAGGCCCTGCCGCTCGTCATTGTCCGAGACGCGCAGGCCGACCACCGCCTTGACGATCATCAGCGCGATGAACGAGACCACCGCCGACCAGACCACCGCCACGATCACGCCCAGCGTCTGCGTCATCAGCTGGCCGGCGATGTCGTAGCCGGCCACGACCGATTCGGTGGCATAGTCGTAGATGCCCGAGCCGCCCAGCGACGGCGCCGCGAAGACCCCGGTCAGGATGGCGCCGACGATGCCGCCGATGCCGTGGATGCCGAACACGTCCAGGCTTTCGTCCACGCCCAGCTTCGCCTTCAGGCTGACCACGAACCACATGCACAGGAAGCCGGCGGCCAGGCCGATGACGATGGCACCCATCGGGCCCACGAAACCGGCGGCGGGAGTGATGCCGACAAGCCCGGCAATGGCGCCCGAGATGCCGCCCAGAAGCGAGGGATGGCCGCGGAACAGCCATTCGCCGAAGGCCCAGGCCAGCGCCGCGGCCGAGGTGGCGACGGTGGTGTTCAGGATCGCCATGGCGGCGGTGCCGGTGGCCTCCATGTTCGAGCCGGCGTTGAAGCCGAACCAGCCGATCCACAGCAGGCAGCCGCCGAGGAAGGTGAAGGGCAGGTTGTGCGGCGCCATCAGCTCCTTGCCGTAGCCGAGGCGCGGGCCGACGACCAGCGCGGCGACCAGGCCGGCGACGCCGGCGTTGATATGGATGACCGTGCCGCCGGCAAAGTCCAGATCGCCATGGCCGAACAGGAAGCCCCCGGGCGCGTCAAAGGCCGAGGGCCCGCCCCACCACCAGACCATATGCGCCATCGGCAG
This sequence comes from Paracoccus sp. J55, assembly GCF_000513975.1. Lineage (NCBI taxonomy): Bacteria > Pseudomonadati > Pseudomonadota > Alphaproteobacteria > Rhodobacterales > Paracoccaceae > Paracoccus > Paracoccus sp. J55. The sequence continues at coordinate 57,349 of NZ_AZVA01000011.1, read as the reverse complement.
GTAGGAGAAGAAGAACCAGATCACAACGAAGGCCAGCATGGCCTGGAACTTCATCCGCTCGACCGTGGCGCCGACGATCAGCGCCGGCGCGATGCAGGCGAAGGCCATCTGGAAGATGATGAAGACATATTCCGGCACATAGACATTGGTGGTGAAGGTCTCGGCCAGCGACGAGCTGTCCACCCCCGCCAGGAACGCCTTGGAGAAGCCGCCGATGAAGGGCGTGAGCCAGTTCGCCTCCTCGGCCGAGCCGGCGCCGGTGAAGGCCAGCGAATAGCCGAAGCAGACCCAGAGGATCGACATGATGCAGAAGACGGTGAAGACCTGCATCAGCACGGACAGCATGTTCCTGGCGCGCACCAGCCCGCCATAGAACAGCGCCAGCCCCGGGATGGACATGGCCATGACCAGGATGGCCGAAATCATCATCCAGGTCGTGTCGCCCTTGTCCACGATGGGCGCGACCGCCTCGACGACGGCTTCGACGGCGGCGGCGGGGCTTTCGGCATCCTGCGCCAGGGCCGGCACCGCCAGCCCGATCAGCGGGAGGGCGAGCGCCGGGATCATGGGTTTGATCGCGGTAGGTCTCATCATGTTTCCTGCACCTTCTTTCTGCGTTGCAGCAGTTCCATGTCCCGGCCAGAAAACCCGTCGCCCGCGGCCGGGCACAAGGTTTGTGCAGCTTTCGGCCGAGCCCGCGCCTCGTCTGCCCGGAAAAAGGGCAGCCTTGCCGGGCTTTGCGCCATGACGGGGCAGTTCACTGATAGGTCAACTCGGTTCTCAAGCCCCGGGCTTTGCTGTATGTTGCGCGCCAACGGGCCGGAGCACTCGGCCGGGCAGGAAAGCAGGCATGAAGAAACCGACCGGCACAGGCCGCATTGTCGCGGACAAGCGCAATTTCGACCAAGCCCCTCAGAAAAGGCAGAAACAATCCGGCGGATCCTCGGGCAAGCCGCCGCGGAAGCCGCGGCGCGGCAATGTCGTCACGCGGGGAATCGCCGGAATCGTCTTGCTGGTCTGGCGGGTGATCTGGGGCTCGGTCTGGCGGCTGGGGCTGACCGTGGCGCTGATTCTCTTTGCCGCCAGCTTCTATTACTACACGACGCTGCCCGAACCTTCGGCGCTTTTCGACGGCCGTGCCCGCGGTTCGGTCACCATGCTGGACACCGAGGGGCGGGTCTTCGCCTGGCGTGGCGAAACTTTCGGCATGGTCAGCGCCGACAAGATCGCCCCGGTGCTGAAGAATGCGGTGGTCGCGACCGAGGACAAGCGATTCTATCGCCACCTCGGCGTGGATCCGCAGGGCATCGCCAGCGCCATCCGGATCAACCTGTCCCAGGGCCGCGGCCCGCTGGAGGGCAATGGCGGCTCGACCATCACCCAGCAGGTCGCGAAACTGCTGTGCCTGGGCGAAAGCTTCGACCCGATCCGCTGGAAATCCGAGGCCGAGTTCGAGGCGGAATGCCGCAAGTCCTCGATCTGGCGCAAGGTCAAGGAAGTGCCCTATGCGCTGGCGATGGAGTTCAAATACTCCAAGCAGGACATCCTCAACATCTACATGAACCGCTCCTATCTGGGCGCGGGGGCGCGCGGCTTCGAGGCGGCGGCGCAACGCTATTTCGACAAGTCGGCCGCCGAGGTGAACGCCGCCGAGGCGGCGATGCTGGCCGGGCTGCTCAAGGCGCCCAGCTATTTCGCGCCGACCTCGAACCTGCAGCGGGCGCAGGACCGGGCCTCGGTCATCCTGGGGCTGATGCACGACCAGGGCTATCTGGACGACAAGCAGTTCGCCGAGGCCAAGGCGCAGCCGGCGGCGCTGTCCAAGGCGGCGGCGGCGCGGGCCGGCGGCTATTTCGCCGATTGGGTGATGGAATCCGGCCCCGGCTTCCTGACCAGCGAGACGACCGAGGACGTCACCATCACCACCACCTTCGACCAGCGGGTGCAGCGGGCCGCCGAACGCGCGCTGAAGCGTATCTTCGACGAGAAGGTCGCGCCCGGCTCCAAGGCGCAGGCGGCCGTGGTGGTGATGTCGCCCGACGGCGCGGTCCGGGCGATGATCGGCGGGCGCGACAATACCGCGACCGGCACTTTCAACCGGGCGACGCAGGCCAAGCGGCAGACCGGCTCGAGCTTCAAGCCCTTCGTCTATGCCGCGGCGCTGGACCAGGGCTACAGCCCCAACGACACGGTTCTGGACGCGCCGCTGACCATCAACGTGCGCGGCTCGGGTCCCTGGTCGCCGCAGAACTATACCCGCCGCTATCTGGGCGAGGTGACGCTGACCCGGGCGCTGTCGCAATCGCTGAACACCGCCACGATCCGCCTGCAAGAGATCGCCGGCCGCGACGCCGTGCGCCGGGTCGCGCAGGATTTCGGCTTTGCCAACGACCTGGCCAGCGGCCCCTCGCTGGGGCTGGGCGTGTCGGAATCGACGCTGCTGGCGATGACCGGCGCCTATGCCGGCATCCGCAACGGCGGCACCGCGGTCAGCCCCTATGGCCTGGTCGAGCTGCGCATCAAGGGCGACGACCAGGCGCTGATCGGCCAGGCCGGCGGCATGGGCCAGCGGGTGATCTCGCAAAAGGCGGCCGGAGAGCTGATCGGCATGATGCAGCAGGTGATCGAGCGCGGCACCGGCACCCGCGCCAAGCTGCCGGGCCGTCCGGCGGCGGGCAAGACCGGCACCACCTCCAGCTATCGCGATGCCTGGTTCATCGGCTTCACCGGGCAATATGTCACCGGTGTCTGGATGGGCTATGACGACAACACGCCGCTCAAGGGCGTGACCGGCGGCGGGCTGCCGGCCGAGATCTGGCAGGCGGTGATGGCCGAGATCCATGACGGCCTGCCGGTCGAGCCGCTGGGCAATTTCGCCTTCGATCCCGACAGCGCCGTGCCGCAGGTGGTCAGCACCGGCGGCGACGGCGCGGCGGATCCGCTGGCCGCGGCGCTGTCCGAGGCGCTCGGCCAGCCCTCGCCTCAGGGACAGGCGCAGGCGCCCGCCGAGGGGCAAGCGCTGCCCGATCCCGGCGTGCAGACCCCCGGCGGCCCGCCGACCTTCCCGGCCGAGACCGTGACCAGCGGCCCCGAGGCCGAGATGCCGGTGCCCGGCGCCGATGGCGGCACCGAGGACGCGCTGACCCAGGCGTTGCGCGGCATCGAAGGGGTCTATCAGCAGTAATGGCAAAAGGCCGGTCCCGCGGGGCCGGCCTTCCCTTTTCCGCAGGACGGATGTTTCAGCCCGCCTGCCGCAGATCCGCCGCCAGCGCCGCCAGATCGCCCTTGCGCCGCGCCAGCATCGCCCCGATCTCGGCCCGTTCCGAGGCGAGCATGTTCACCCCCTCGATGATGATGTTGAAATAGCGGCTTTTCCCGGACTTGTCCGAGACATGCCACTCGACTTCCATCGGGCTGCGGCCCTTGAGATAGGCGACCGAGGTCACGGCATAGAAGGATTTCACCGGCCGGGCGCCCGTCACCTCGATCTTGGAGCCGATGAACTCGCGGAAGCGCTTGCCGTATTTGCGGCCGATATAACCTTGGAAAGCCTGCCTGTAATCGGCGAATTCGGCGGCGCCGGCCTGCCGTGCCGCCGGACCCAGCGCCGAGCGGGCGATGATCTCGACATCCGCATAGCGCGCGAAGATCGCTTCGAAGGCGCGATACATCTGTGCCGGCGGCTGGCCGGAATTGATCACGGCATAGACCTCGTCCAGCGAGGTCTGGATCAGCGCCCGGGCCTCGTTCGTGTCCAGCGCCCAGGCCGGAGTGGCCGCCAGCGCCAGCCCGGCGCCGACCAGGCCCAGGAAGCCCCGGCGATCCGGCTGGCGGATCTCATTCGGCATAAGGGTCAATGTGCTCTCCTTCCTCGCCAAGCTCGTGGCGGCGATGCTGCAACCAGATCAGCCGCGTCTGGGCATAACTATCGGCGCTTTCGTGCAGGATGGAATCGACGGAATCGCCAAAACGGCCCCGTTCACCGGCTTTTGAGGCGACCCGTGCCCCCATGCCGATCAGATACTGGTCGCGGTTCAGCCAGCCGCGCATCGGGTCAAGCACCAGATCGACCACCCGCCCGGCCGCGTCGCGCGTCGTCGAGGGCCCGATCAGCGGCAGCTCCAGATAGGCCCCCTCGCCCAACCCCCAGACGGCCAGCGTCTCGCCGAAATCCGTGTCTTCCTCGGGCAAGGCGAAATCCTTGCCCGCCGGGTCCAGGAAGCCGGCCAGCCCCAGCGTCGAATTCACCAGAAAGCGAAAGCTCGTCCGCACCGCCGGCGCCGGCCTGCCTTGCAGAAGGTGGTTCGCCGCCTTGCCGGGCAGCGCGAGGTTCGACCCGAAATTCCCAACGGCCTCAAGGGCATGGCTGCCCAATCCGTCGTCGCCTTCGCCCGCCATGCCCGCGCCCAGCGGCTTGACCACCCGCGCATCGAGCCCGCGGTTGAAGGCATGGATCTTGCGGTTCATCGGCTCATAGGGATCGTTGATGCCCTCGGCACCGCGATCCGCAGAACAGGCCGCCAGAATCGCGGTGACGAAAAGAAGCATTGAAAAATTCCGCGCGGGCAAGCTTTTGGTAACCTTCCGTGGCTATGACCTGTCAAGGCGGCGACGATTCGCCTCGGCGGGACCGGGGGTGGCGAGCGGACTGTTTCACGGCCGCGCTTTGGGATATGCGCTGGAACGATTCCGGGCAAGCCCGGACAGGTTGACGAGGAAGGAACCGGCATGGCATTGCCGCCGACGCGACATGACGGCCAGAAAGAGCTGAAATCCGCCCGGGGCAGGGCCTGGCAGCTTTACGTCTTTGTCGGCCTGTTCTCGTTCGCGGTGAACATGCTGATGCTGACCGGGCCGCTTTTCATGATGCAGGTCTATGACCGGGTCCTGGCCAGCCGCTCGGTCGAGACGCTGACGGCGCTGTTCCTGCTGGTGGTCTTCCTGTTCACCCTGATGGGGGTGATCGACCTGGCGCGCAACCGCGTCATGTCCCGCATCGCCGCCCGTTTCCAGGAACGGATGGAGGGCCGCGTCTTCACCGCCGCGCTTCAGGACGGCCAGGCCGTCGGCTCGGACCTGGTGGTGCGCGGCGGGATGCGCGATCTCGAGGCGGTGCAGCGGCTGATCGCCTCGCCGGTGCTGATGGCGCTGTTCGACCTGCCCTGGGCGCCGTTCTTCCTGGCGGCGGTCTTCCTTTTCCACCCCCTGCTGGGCGCGGTGGCGACGGCGGGCCTGGCGGTGCTGGTCGGCGCGACGCTGCTGAACCAATGGCTCGGCCGCGACGCGCTGCAGCAGGCGGCCATCGCCAGCCAGTCGGCCGAGCGCATGTCGGACCTCTATCGCGACGAGGGCGAGCTGATCGGCTCGCTCGGCATGCGGTCGGCGGCCTTCGAACGCTGGCAGGCCGCACGGGACGCCGCGACCGAAGCGGTGATGCGCGGCAACGATCGCGCCACCGGCTTCACCGTATTTTCCCGCACCTTCCGGCTGTTCCTGCAAAGCGCGATCCTGGCCGCCGGCGCCTGGCTGGTGCTGCAGCAGGAGGTGACGCCGGGCGCGATGATCGCCTCTTCCATCCTGATGGGCCGGGCGCTCGCGCCGGTCGAGCAGGTGGTGGGCGGCTGGTCCATCGTGCAGCGCGCCCAGGACGGCTGGAGGCGGCTGGGCGAGCTGCTGTCGCGCCGGCCGCCGGTGCCGCAGCGGACCCCCCTGCCCCGCCCCGAGGCGCTGCTCGAGGTGCGCAACCTGACCGTCGCCCCTCCCGGCCAGGCCGTGGCCACGCTGCGCGGGGTCAGCTTCGACCTGGGTCCCGGCCAGGCGCTCGGCGTGATCGGCCCCTCGGGCGCCGGCAAGACGACGCTGGCCCGCGCGCTGATCGCCGCCTGGCCGGTGGCCTCCGGCTCGATCCGCCTGGGGGGCGCGACACTCGACCAATACGACCCGGACGTGCTGGGCGGGCTGATCGGCTACCTGCCGCAGCAGGTCACGCTGTTCGACGGCACCATTGCCGAGAACATCGCCCGGCTTTCCCCCGAACCCGATCCGCAGCGCGTCGTCGCTGCAGCCATGGCGGCGGCCGCGCATCGGATGATCCTGGACCTGCCGCAGGGCTATGACACCAGGGTCAGCCAGACCGGCGGCCGGCTGTCGGGCGGCCAGATCCAGCGCATCGGCCTGGCCCGGGCGCTCTATGCCGATCCGGTGATCTTCGTGCTGGACGAGCCGAACTCGAATCTCGACAACGAGGGCTCCACGGCGCTGAATCTGGCGATCCGCAACATCAAGGCGCGCGGCGGCGCCGTCATCATCATGGCGCATCGCCCCGCCGCGATCAGCGAATGCGAAATGCTGCTGGTGATGGATCAGGGCCTGCGCCGCGCCTTCGGCCCGCGCGACGAGGTGCTGAAATCTCTGGTCCGGAACGCCGACCAGATCGTCCGCGCCCAGGGCCAAGGCGGAGGCGTGACATGACCGATCCCAGCGAGCTTGGCCGCGCCCCGGTCGAAAAGCTGTCCCCCCCGACGGCCGACCGCGAGGCCGCGCCGCGCTTCCGCGCCCGCCGTGCAGAAAGCCCGGCCCCGCCGCCAGGGCCGGTCCGCAAACGTCCGGAGTGGTCGGCGCGCGGACCGGTGCTGCTGGGGCTGCTGGCCCTGCTGGTGCTGATCGGCGGCTTCGGGCTCTGGGCCTGGACGGCGCGGATCGCCGGCGCCGTGGTCGCCCCCGGTCAGGTCGAGGTCGAACAGCGCCGCCAGATCGTCCAGCATCCGGATGGCGGGGTGGTCGCCGAAATCCTGATCCAGGACGGCGAAAGCGTGAGCGCCGGACAGCCGCTGATCCGGCTGGACGGCGCGCTGCTGAATACCGAACTGGCCATCGTCGAAGGGCAGTATTTCGAGATCCTCGCCCGCCGCGGCCGGCTCGAGGCCGAGCGCGCCGACCGCAAGCAGATCGCCTTTCCGCCCGACCTGATCGAGGCCGCCGCGAAGCGCCCCGAGCTGAAGGCGCTGATGGACGGGCAGTCAAGCCTGTTCCTGGCCCGGCTCGATACGCTCGAGCAGTCGCTCGGCCAGCTGGCGAAACAGGCCGAGCAGATCCAGTCGCAGATCGGCGGGGTGGATGCCCAGAGCCAGGCGCTGCAGCAGCAGAGGGGCTTCATCGCGCAAGAACTGCGCGACCAGCGCTCGCTGCTGGAAAAGGGCCTGGCGCAGGCGCCGCGCGTGCTGGCGCTCGAACGCGAGGCGGCGCGGCTCGACGGGCTGCTGGGCGAGGCGACCGCCACGCGCGCCCGCGCCGTGACCCAGCTGGCCGAGATCGACCTGTCGCGTCTGGAAAAGACCGCAACCCGCCGCGAGGCGGCCGAGACCGAACTGCGCGAGCTCGGCTATCGCGAACTGGAACTGGCCGAACGGCGCCGCTCGCTGCTCGAGCAGATCACCCGGCTGGAAATCCGCGCCCCGGTCTCGGGCGTGGTGCAGGAACTGCAGATCACCACGCCGCGCTCGGTGATCCGGCCGGCGGACCCGATCATGTTCCTGATCCCCCAGGACCGCCCGCTGGTGGTGGGGGCCCGCATCGCCCCGATCAATATCGACGAGGTCCATCCCGGACAGCAGGTGGTGCTGCGCTTCTCGTCCTTCTCGTCGCGCACCACGCCCGAGATCGACGGCACGCTCAGCCGGGTTTCCGCCGACACGCTGATCGACCAGGCCACCCATGTGCCCTATTATCGGGCCGAGGTGACGATCCCCGCCGCCGAGGCCGAAAAGCTCCAGGGGCTGGAACTGGTGCCCGGCATGCCGGTCGAGGTCTATATCCAGACCGGCGACCGCAGTCCGATGGCCTATCTGGTGAAGCCGCTGTCGGATTATTTCACCCGCGCCTTCCGCGAGAACTGACAGGATCGCCCGCGGCAGCCTCCGCGCTTCTTTCTTGTCCAAATATCCCGGGGGAGTCGCGCCGCGGCGCGACGGGGGCAGAGCCCCCTTTGCCACGCCTCCGGCACAGGGGCCACTGCCGCAAATGCGCCGATCCGGCCTGCGCGAGACCCGGGGCAGGTCCACCCCCCGCCGCGGCGAATGGCGGGCATGGGACGATGCCTGGACCCGGTCAGGCGGGGCCTTGACCCCGCAACGCCTCCCGGGGCCGGTCGGTCGCAGGCCCGGGGCCAGCAATCCGGGCCAGGACGATCCCGGCCGAAAGCGGATGCGTGCCGGCCGCGATGCTCTACAGGCCCAGGCACCAGCGCATGATGGCCTTTTGCGCATGCAGCCGGTTCTCGGCCTCGTCGAAGATGACCGAGTTCGGCCCGTCCATCACCGCGCTGGTCGCCTCGTCGTCGCGATGCGCCGGCAGGCAATGCATGAACAGCGCATCCGGCTTGGCCCGCGCCATCAGCGCCTCGTTCACCTGATAGGGGCGCAGCTGGTTGTGCCGCCGTTCGCGCGCCGATTGCGGATCATGCATCGACACCCAGGTATCGGTCACCACCAGATCGGCGCCCTCGACCGCCCGCATCGGATCGCGCTCGATCTGCACCTGCACCCCCTGGGCGCGGGCGAATTCCACCGCCTCGCGCTCTGGGTCCAGCGTGGGCGGGCCGGTGAAGGTGAAGTCATAGCCGAACTGGCCGGCGGCATGGATCATCGAGCAGCAGACATTGTTGCCGTCGCCCGACCAGACCACCTTGCGCCCGGCGATGGGCCCGCGATGCTCCTCGAAAGTCATCACATCGGCCATGATCTGACAGGGATGGGTGCGGTTGGTCAGGCCGTTGATCACCGGAACGCTGGCATGCTCGGCCATTTCCAGCAGCGTCGCCTCTTCGAAGGTGCGGATCATGATCAGGTCGACATAGCGCGACAGCACCCGGGCAGTGTCGGCGATGGTCTCGCCATGGCCCAGCTGCATCTCCTTGCCCGACAGCACCATGGTCTGGCCGCCCATCTGCCGCACGCCCAGGTCGAAGCTGACGCGGGTCCGGGTCGAGGGCTTTTCGAAGATCAGCGCCACCATGCGGTTCCTGAGCGGCAGATCGGCATCGGGCGTTCCCTTGGGCTGGCCGTTGCGCGCGTCCTTCATCCGGCGCGCGGTGTCGATCATGCCGCGCAGATCTGCCTTGTCGGTGGTATGGATGTCGAGGAAACTGTTCATCTTTGACTGTCTTTCGCATTGATCCGGCAAGCAAGCCGCTTTGCCGAACGGAGGTCAAGGCCCAAGGCCCGGTGTCGCGGCGGAATTCGACGCAACCTCATCGGTGCCGGGTCATGACGCGGGCCAGGGTTCCGTCCTCGGCGGGACGCAGCTCTTCGCCGCGAAAGCCTGCCTTCCCATAGGCCCGGATCGCACGTAGGTTGTCGGGCTCGGGGTCGATGACCAGCACCGGCGCCTCGGCCAGCAGCCGGTCGCCCAGGGCGCGCAGCCAGGCGCCGCCATGGCCGAAACCCGCGGGACCAGAAAAGCAGTCGATCGCCAGCGCATCGGCCGGCAGGCCGGCGAAATGCGGCGCGCCCCAGTGATGCGCCGGGTAGAATTGCGCATAGGCGATGGGCGCGCCGTCCAGCAGGGCCAGCCATTGCCGCATGGCCGGCTCCTCCAGATCCTCCTCGATCCCGGCCAGCTGCTCCTCGGCGCCGCGCCACCAGCGCGCCACCTCGGGCAGGCGCAGCCAATCCGCCAGCATGGGCAGATCGGCGCGCGTCACCGGCCGGAAGCCGAACCTATCCATCGATCCTGCTGGCCGCCCGGTCGAGCCGGGCGACCGCCTCGGCGATTTCCTCGTCCGAGATGGTCAGCGGCGGCAGCAGCCGCAGCGTGTCGTCAGCCGCGGCCACGGTCAGGATATGCTCGGCATAGCCGGCCTTGACCACCTCGCCCGGCGCGACCTTGCATTTCAGCCCCAGCATCAGCCCCTGGCCGCGCACGAAGTCGAAGACATCGGGATGCGCCGCCACCAGCCCCTCGAGCTTCTGGCGAAACAGCGCGGCCTTGCGGTTCACCTCGGCCAGAAATTCGGGCGCGGCGACGATCTGCATCACCTTGGCGCCCACCGCGCAGGCCAGGGGATTGCCGCCATAGGTCGAGCCATGCGTGCCCACCGCCATGCCGGCGGCGGCCTTTTCCGTGGCCAGCACCGCGCCCAGCGGGAAGCCGCCGCCGATGCCCTTGGCGACCATCATGATGTCGGGGGCGATGCCGGCATATTCATGCGCGAACAGCTTGCCGGTGCGGCCCATGCCCGCCTGCACCTCGTCCAGCACCAGCAGCGCGCCGGTCCGGTCGCACAGCGCGCGGATCGCCGCCAGGTCGGCATCGGGCAGCGGGCGGATGCCGCCCTCGCCCTGCACCGGCTCCAGCATGACGGCAGCGGTGCGGTCCGAGATCGCCGCCTTCAGCGCCTCCATGTCGCCCCAGGGCAATTGCCGGAAGCCGGGCATCAGCGGGCCGAAGCCCTTGACCATCTTTTCCGAACCCGCCGCCGCGATGGCGCCGGTCGAGCGGCCGTGAAAGGCACCCTCGAAGGTCAGGATCTCGTAGCGGTCGGGATCGCCCTGCTCGCTCCAATACTTGCGCACCATCTTGATCGCCAGCTCCGCGGCCTCGGTGCCGGAATTGGTGATGAAGGCGGTGTCGGCAAAGGTATGCTCGACCAGCAGGTCCGCCAGCTTCTCCTGCTCGGGGATCTGGTAGAGGTTCGAGACATGCCAGATGCGGTTCGCCTGCTCGGTCAGCGCGGCGACCAGGTCGGGATTGGCGTGACCCAGCGCGTTCACGGCGATGCCGGCGCCCAGGTCCAGATATCGCGTCCCGTCCGTCGCGATGGCCCAGGAGCCCTCGCCCCGCTCGAAGGCGATGGGGGCGCGGTTATAGGTCGGCAGGACGTGCGAAATCATGGAGTTACCCTCTCTGGGAACGGCCGCGCGGCGGCACCATGGCTGACGGAAAGACGGAAAGGCAGGCGGGATCGGACGTTGAAGGCGTCAACGTCGGGGACGGGCGATATGGGCGGTCCGGGCGATCATGCCCGTCGCATAGCGCGGATGCGCGCCCCGTGCAACGGAGATTTCAGGGCTTCATGCGGTAGCCGGTGGCCAGCCAGCGCCAGGCGGTGAACAGCACCAGCGCCACGGTCAGCGCGCAGACCGCCAGCCCGCGCAGCACCGGCGCGTCGGAAACCCCGGCGATGCCGTAGCGCGCGCCGTCGATCAGGTAGAAGATCGGGTTCCAATGCGCCAGCGCCCGGAACGGCTCGGGCAGCGCCTCGACGGAATAGAAGGTGCCCGACAGGAAGGACAGCGGCGTCACGATGAAATTGGTGATCACCGCCATCTGGTCGAATTTCTGCGCCACGATCCCGGCCAGAAGCCCCAGCCCGCCCATCAGCAGCGCGCCCAAGACCACGAAACCCAGCGCCCAGACCGGATGCGCCACCCCCTGCCCGATCACCAGCGCCATGCCGGCGGCGATGGCGGCGGCGACGATCAGCGCCCGCGTCACCGCGCCGATCAGATAGCCGGCCAGGATCTCGCCCGCCGAGAGCGGCGGCATCAGCGTGTCGACGATATTGCCCTGCATCTTGGCCGAGATGATCGACGAGGAAGTATTGGCGAAGGCGTTCTGGATCACCGTCATCATCAGGATGCCGGGTCCCAGGAAGGCCAGATAGGGCAGGCCCATCACCTCGCCGCGGTTGCGCCCCAGCGCCAGGGCAAAGACGATCACGAACAGCGCCGAGGTCATCAGCGGCGCGAAGATGGTCTGCTGCCAGACCGACATGAAGCGCATGATCTCGCGGCGGCTGAGCGTATAGAGGCCCAGCCAGTTCATCCGGCCGAAGCGGCGTACGCCCATCTGGCGGAATCCGGGGCTGGTCGGGTCGGGCTGCATCGGGGCTCCTTGAATTTGCGGGCTCGGATGGGTAAATCTGGCTATCCCCGGATTTAAGGCCGGGTCTTGCGGAATTGAAGCCACTAGCACGAAGAGCGCCGGGACGCATCCCGGTGCATGAAAGGCAAGCCATGTCCTGGACCGACGAGCGCGTCGAGACGTTGAAACGCATGTGGGCCGAGGGCCAGTCGGCCAGCCAGATCGCCAAGGAGCTGGGCGGCGTGACCCGGAACGCGGTGATCGGCAAGGTCCACCGCCTGGGCCTGTCGAATCGCACCGAGGACGGCGCGGATCCGGCGCCCGACCCCGTCGCCAAACCCGCACCCGCCGCAGCGGCGCCCGAGCCGAAGCCCGCGGCGGCGGCCCAGCCGGCGCCCGCACCCGAACCGAAGCCCGCGGCAGCCGCCGCACCCGAGCCGGTGCCCGAACCCGCGCCGCAGCCCGCCAGCTTCAACCGCCGGCCCATCGTGCCGGCCGGCCAGCCGCTGCCGCCGCAGCCCTCGGCCAACGAGATCAGCCCCGAGGCGCTGGCCTCGGTCCGCGAGGTCGAGAAGCGCGCGCGCAAGCTGACGCTGATGGAACTGACCGAGCGCACCTGCAAATGGCCGATCGGCGACCCGGCGACCGACAAGTTCTGGTTCTGCGGCCTGCCCTCGATGCCCGGCAAGCCCTATTGCGAGGCGCATGTCGGCGTGGCCTTCCAGCCGATGAGCGCCCGTCGCGACCGCAGGCGGTAGGTGGCCGGCTTTCCCCGGCTGGCCGCGCTGGCGGTGACGCTGGACGGCCGGGGCGATGCGGCCCGCGTCCTGCTGGTGCAGCGCCGAAACCCGCCCGATGCCGGGCTCTGGGGTTTTCCCGGCGGCCATGTCGAGCCCGGGGAAACCGCGCTGCAGGCCGCCGCCCGCGAGCTGGCCGAGGAAACCGGCGTCATCGCCCGGCCAAGGGCCTATATCGACAATATCGACGTGATCGAACACGGGGCCGATGGCGCCCTGCGCTTTCATTTCCTGCTGGCCGCGGTGCGCTGCGACTATGTCTCGGGCGTGCCGGTGGCGGCGGATGACGCGCTGGATGCGCGCTGGGTCTCGGTCGAGGAGATCCGCAGCGCCGCCCTGCCGCTCAGCGCGCGGGTGGCCGATACGGTGGCCAAGGCGCTGCGGCTGGAGCGGCTGGGCGGCTGACCGGCCCCCTGCCGGTCCGGCCGCGCGAAACAGGCCACCGCCTGCACCAGCAGGACCGCCAGGCCCAGTTCCAGCAATTCCTCGAACCGGTCGGCCAGCGCCCCCTGCCCGGGCTGCAGCATGATGCCGAAACCCGCCAGCTTGCGGTCCAGCCCGTCCAGCGATTTCGAGACCACCAGCAGCAGCGCCGCGCCGCCGACCAGCCAGCATGTCGTGTCGCCCGCGCGCAGGCCGCGCCACCAGCGCGGCAGGTTCAGGACCAGCAGCCGCCACCCGCAAAGCAGGATCAGAGCCACCGCCGCCGCACCGACGGCCTTTTCCCAGACCGGCGCCCCGCCGCTGTAAAGCCGCAGCTGCAGCAGCCCCTCGGTCGTGAATTGCTTGTCGAAATCCAGCTCGCGCATCGCCATCAGCAGCAGGATCGCCGGGATGTGCCAATGCCGGCGCCGCTCTCGCCCCCAGGCCAGCCAGAGCAGCGCCGGCACCACCAGCAGCAGCGCGGACAGGATCTCGATGCTGTGGTCTTCCTTGAAAATCGAGGCGACCTGCGCCTGGGTTATCAGGTCCAGGCTCAATGCCAGCAGGATCAGGCCCAGCTGGCAAGAAAGCAGGGTGGCGGGTTTCAAGGTCATCTGGCTCCTAACGCGGCTGGATGCTTGGCTGGGAAACCCGGCACGACGGCCGGCACGCGGGACGCGACCATCATGAAATCGTCACCACAACGACATAATCCGCCCGGCCCGGATGCACAACCGCGCCGGCCTTTGGGCGCTGGCCTTCACCCGATCCGGGGGCTAAACACGGGCGACGAACCTTACAGGATCCGCATATGGCCCGGCACCTCATCACCTCGGCGATCCCTTACATCAACGGGATCAAGCACCTCGGCAATCTCGTCGGCTCGCAGCTTCCGGCGGATCTCTATGCCCGCTACCTGCGGGGCCGCGAGCACGAGGTGATGTTCATCTGCGCCACGGACGAGCACGGCACCCCCGCCGAGCTTGCCGCCGCCAAGGCCGGCAAGCCGATAGCCGTCTATTGCGCCGAGATGCACGAGATCCAGGCGGAAATCGCCCGCAATTTCGGCCTGTCCTTCGACCATTTCGGCCGGTCGTCCAGCGAACGCAACCACGTGCTGACCCAGCATTTCGCCGGCAAGCTGGACGAGAACGGCTATATCGCCGAGGTCGAGGAGCGGCAGGTCTATTCCATCGACGACGGCCGGTTCCTGCCCGACCGCTATATCGAGGGCACCTGCCCCAACTGCGGCTATGACAAGGCGCGCGGCGACCAGTGCGAGAACTGCACCAAGCAGCTCGACCCGACCGACCTGATCGAGCCGCGCTCGGCCATTTCCGGCTCGACCAATCTGGAAGTGCGGGCGACCAAGCACCTCTACCTGCGCCAGCGGGCGCTGAAGGACCAGATCGCCGCCTGGATCGACAGCAAGACCGACTGGCCGATCCTGACCACCTCGATCGCCAAGAAATGGCTGAACGACGGCGACGGGCTGCAGGATCGCGGCATCACCCGCGACCTCGACTGGGGCATCCCGGTGAAAAAGGGCGACAAGCCCTGGCCGGGGATGGAGGGCAAGGTCTTCTACGTCTGGTTCGACGCGCCCATCGAATATATCGCCGCCACCGCCGAGGGCGCCGACAAGCGCGGCGAACCCGACAGCGCCTGGCGCCGCTGGTGGCGCCTGGACGAGGGCGCCGAGGACGTGACCTATACCCAGTTCATGGGCAAGGACAACGTGCCCTTCCACACGCTTTCCTTCCCGGCCACGATCATCGGCTCGGGCGAGCCCTGGAAACTGGTCGATTACATCAAGAGCTTCAACTACCTGACCTATGACGGCGGGCAGTTCTCGACCAGCCAGGGGCGTGGCGTGTTCATGGATCAGGCGCTGTCGATCCTGCCCGCCGATTACTGGCGCTGGTGGCTGTTGTCGCACGCTCCCGAATCCGGCGACAGCGAGTTCACCTGGGACAATTTCCAGCAATCGGTGAACAAGGACCTGGCCGACGTGCTGGGCAATTTCGTCAGCCGGATCACCAAGTTCTGCCGCAGCAAGTTCGGCGAGGCCATCCCCGAGGGCGGCAGCTACGGCCCCGAGGAAGAGGCGCTGGTCGAGGCGCTGACCACCCGCATCCGCGCCTATGAGGGCTTCATGGACCATGTCGAGGTCCGCAAGGCGGCGGCGGAACTGCGGGCGATCTGGGTTCTGGGCAACGAATACCTGCAATCGGCCGCGCCCTGGTCCACCTTCAAGACCGACCCGGACAAGGCGGCGATGCAGGTCCGGCTGGGGCTGAACCTGATCCGGCTTTATGCCGTTCTGTCCTCGCCCTTCATCCCCTTCGCGGCGGATGCGATGCTGGCGGCGATGCAAAGCCAGGACCGGGCCTGGCCCGACGATGTCCGCACCGCCCTGCAGGCGCTGCCCGCCGGCCACGCCTTCACCGTGCCGGAGGTGCTGTTCGCCAAGATCAGCGACGAGCAACGCGACGAATGGCAGGACCGCTTCAAGGGCATCCGCGGCTGATGCGGGGCTTGCGCCGCTGACGCGGGCGGTGGACTTCCGCCGCCGGGCAAGGGCATGATCGCGAACATCCCGACCGACAAGCGCAGAGGCCAACATGACCCATTGCATCCTGATCGGCGCCCCGGTGGACGAGGGCCAGCGGCGGCCCGGCTGCCTGATGGGCCCCGCCGCCTATCGCGTGGCCGGGCTGGCCTCGACCCTGACCGCGCTGGGGCACACGGTCGAGGATCGCGGCGATCTGTGCCCCGCCCCCGGCCGCGGCCAGAGCTGCCCCAACGCCGCCGTGCATCACCTGCCCGAGATCATCGCCTGGACCGAGGCCCTGCGCGCCGCCGGCTGTGCGGCGATGGAGGAAGGCCTGCCGATCTTTCTGGGCGGCGACCATGCGCTGGCGCTTGGCACGCTGGCCGGGGTGGCCGCACATGCCCATGCGGCGGGCCGGCCGCAATTCGTGCTGTGGCTGGACGCGCATAGCGATTTCCACACCGTCGAGACCACCCAATCGGGCAACCTGCACGGCACGCCCCTGGCCTATGCCTCGGGCCGGGCGGGCTTCGACGCCTTCCCCGCCTTTCCGGCGCCGATTCCGGGCCGGAACATCTGCATGTTCGGCATCCGCAGCGTGGACGCCGCCGAATCCGCCGCGCTGCGCGAGACCGAGATCGTCGTGAACGACATGCGCGTGCTGGACGAGCGCGGCATCGTCGCGCCGCTGCGCGAATTCCTCGACCGGGTGCGGGAGGAGAAAGGGCTGCTGCATGTGTCGCTGGACGTCGATTTCCTCGACCCTTCGATCGCGCCGGCCGTCGGCACCACCGTCCCCGGCGGCACCACCTTCCGCGAGGCGCATCTGGTCTGCGAACTGCTGCACGAAAGCGGGCTGATGACCTCGCTGGACCTGGTCGAGCTGAACCCGTTCCTGGACGAGCGCGGCCGCACCGCCAAGCTGATGGTCGATCTGGTCGGCTCGCTGATGGGACGCAAGGTCTTCGACCGGCCGACGCGCAGTTACTGAAAGAGCCGTCACCCGAACCCCGGCGCGCAAGGGACATCCGGCCGGCGGTCCGAGGATTTTCCGGAACGCGTCAGGCCGCCCTGCCGGCAGCCGGCGGCCCGTCATGGGCAGGACGCGGCAGCCGGCCAGCCGCCCTGCCGCACGCTTCGCGGCGCCCTCGCCGCGGTATGCGCCACCAACTTGCCCAGCGGCAAAGCGTCGCTGCGAATATCCCGAGCCGCAATCTCGCGCATTCCGCATCACCCGCAGCCGATTGAAAAGCCCATCCCACACGATCCCGTCGGCTGCAGCTTTGCCCCATCCGGAACCCTTCAGCCGAGGCTTGCCAATCCCCGCCGCGCCCGCTAGCCAATCCCCGGCGCGGGCGTGGCGGAATGGTAGACGCATGGGACTTAAACTCCCTGGGGCGCAAGCCTGTGCGGGTTCGAGTCCCGCCGCCCGCACCAGATCCATGCGCCCCCGGCAGCGATATAAGCACGACATGCATGCCACCCCTTCCGGCCAGGATCCCGGCTGCGGCACCGGCCTTCAGCCACGAAGCACCCGGCGCGGCATGCCGTGACCGCAGGCGGCCACCTTTCGATGCCCGCCCGCGATCCCAGAAAGAGGGCAAGAGAAGGCGCACCGGTTCACCTGCCCTCGCCGCCCGAAGAACCCTTACCACCACGCTTGGATCGTCCGGGGGCCTTCCCTCTATCGGCATCTTTCCTTACTTCGCCGGCCGATTCGCCGCAAATGTCAACCAGGACCGATTTTAAACAAATCACCTTGGTTCCCCTGCCCGGCTCGGCTAGGTTCGCGCCGGAATCCGAACCCAGGAGAACACGATGGCACAGCGCCTTCACCTCGTTTTCGGCGGCGAGCTTGTCGACCCCACCCGCACCGAATTCCGCGATACCAAGGACATCCATATCGTCGGAATCTTCCCGAACTACGCCGAGGCTCATGCCGCCTGGAAATCCGAAGCGCAGCGCACCGTCGACAGCGCCCATACCCGCTATTTCATCGCCCATCTGCACCGGCTGCGCGACGAAGAGCAGGAGGTGAGCGCGACCGAGG
Source organism: Paracoccus sp. J55 (assembly GCF_000513975.1). Lineage (NCBI taxonomy): Bacteria > Pseudomonadati > Pseudomonadota > Alphaproteobacteria > Rhodobacterales > Paracoccaceae > Paracoccus > Paracoccus sp. J55. Next base: position 39,663 of record NZ_AZVA01000011.1, on the reverse strand, counting down.
AACTGGGCGGCTAGATCCCCCGCGAATCGCGATGCTTCCCTCGCAGGCGACCGCATCCCTGGCGCTCTGGCTGCATCTGCGCCGCCGCGCCGCGCTGGCCGAAGGGCGGGGCGAGCCCATCGCCGTCCCGGCGGGCGAAGGCCCGCTGCTGATGGTGCATCTGTCCGAGAATGCCGAGGATCCGCCGCAGCTTGGCCCGTTGATCGGGGCGCTGCTGGCGCGGCGGCCGGGGCTGCGCTGCGCCTTTACCGGCGCGCCGCCGCCTCCCGGTTCGCTGCCCGCCGGCCTGCGGGCGGCCGCCCTGCCCCGGCCGCGCGATCCCGCCGCCGTGCGCGAGGTGATCGGGGCGCTGCAGCCGCGCGCGCTGCTGATCCTCGGCGACCAGCTTCCGGCCTCGCTCATCTCGGGCATGGCCGATGCGGGGCTGCCGGTGATCCTGTGCGAGGCGCGGCTGGTCGCCTATACCCGGCGCGGCTCGTGGCGCGGGGCGATCAATCGCGGGCTGATGCGCAGGATCACCCGCATCCTCGCCCCCGACCTGACCGCCGGCGCCGCCGCCCGCCAGCTTGGCGCCCCCCCGGACCGGATCGAGCTGACCGGCCCGATCACCGAGACCCGGCCGCCGCTTTGCGCCAACGAGGCCGAGCGGCGCGCCCTGGCGCAGATCCTCGCGGGCCGTCACGTCTGGCTCGCGGCCTGCCCCACCCTGCCCGAGGCCAAGGCCGCCCTGGCCGCGCATCAGGCGGCGCTGCATCACAACCACCGCGCGCTGCTGATCCTGGCCGGGCTGCCGGCCGACACCCTCGCCGCGGTCCTGACCGAGGTCGAGGAACTCGGCCTGGCCGCGGTGCTGCGTTCCGAGGACAGCGACCCTTCCTCCGACGATCACGTCCTGATCGCCGAGGACACGCATGAGATGGGGCTTTGGTATCGGCTGGCGCCGGTCTGCTTCATGGGCGGCACGCTGCTGCCCGGTCCGGGCCTCGCGCCGCGCCATCCGTTCGAACCGGCGGCGCTTGGCTCGGCAGTCATCCACGGCCCGGTGATCGAGGCGCATGGCCCGGAATGGGTGCAGCTGGACGGCGCCTCGGCGGCACGGCTGGTCACCGACGCCGCGGGGCTGACGCGGGCGGTGGCCGATCTGTCGGCGCCCGATCAGGCGGCGATGCTGGCCGGCAACGCCTGGTCGGTCAGCACCGGCGGCGCCGCGGTGCTGCGCCGCATCGCCGATACCGTCATCGAGGCGATGGAGAACCCGCAATGAGCCGCCGCGCCCCCGATTTCTGGTTCCGCCCGCCCGGGCTGCCCGCCCGCCTGCTGGCGCCGCTGGGCGGGCTCTACGCCGCCGCCACCGCCCGGCGCCTGGCGCGCGGCCCGCGGCTGCGGCCGGGCGTGCCGGTGATCTGCGTCGGCAACCTGAACGCCGGCGGCACCGGCAAGACCCCGACCGCGATCATGCTGGCCCAGCTGCTGCAGGCGCGCGGCGTGGCGGTGCATATCGTCTCGCGCGGCTATGGCGGCCGCGAGAAAGGCCCGCTGCGGGTCGAGGAATCGCGCCACAAGGCTGCCGAGGTCGGGGACGAACCGCTGCTGATGGCGGCCTTCGCCCCGGTCTGGGTCGCGGATGACCGCCAGGCGGGGGCACGGACGGCGGTCAAGGCCGGGGCGCAGGCGATCCTGCTCGACGACGGCTTCCAGGACCCGGCGCTGGCGCATGACCTGTCGCTGGTCGTGGTCGATGCGGCCAGGGGTTTCGGCAACGGCTTCTGCCTGCCCGCCGGGCCGCTGCGCGAGCCGGTGGATCGCGGCCTTGCCCGCGCCGACCTGCTGCTTTCGATCGGCGACGGCGCGGCCCAGGCGCGTTTCGCCGCCGCCTGGGGACCGCGGCTGAGGCTGCCGCACCTGACCGGCCATCTCGCACCGCTGCAGACCGGCATGGACTGGCAGGGCCTGCGCGTGCTGGCCTTTGCCGGCATCGGCCATCCCGAGAAATTCTTCGCCACCCTGCGCGGCCTCGGCGCCGAGGTGGTCCGCGCCGAGGCGCTGGAGGATCACCAGCCCTTCACCCCGCAACTGCTGACCCGCCTCCAGACCGAATCGCGGCTGCTGGGCGCGCAGATGGTGACGACGGAAAAGGATGCCGCGCGGCTGCCGCGCCGCTTCCGGCCCGGGGTGCTGACCCTGCCGGTGCGGCTGCAGCTGGACGACCCGGCGCCGCTGACCCGGCGGCTGGAGGCGCTGGGATTGTGAAAGGCCCCGGCAAGATCCGGGGCCTTCCGCTTTCACCGTTTCCCAAATACTCCGGCAGCCGCGCCGCCGGACCGGCGTTCAGCCTTCCTCGGCCAGCTTGGCGTCGATGATCTTCTTCAGATCGTCCCAGGGCTGGTTCTGGACCTTCTCGCCGGCGATGATGAAGGTCGGCGTGCCCTCGATCTGGTCGGCGGTGGCATGGGTCTGGAAGGTGGTGACCAGATCCGCGACCTTCTGCGTATCGTTCCAGCAGGCATCCATCTGCTCGCCGGTCATGCCGGCCTTGGCGCCGATCTTGCGCAGGTTGGCGGCGATCTCGTCGCCGGATTTGGCGTTCAGCCAGTTCTTCTGGTCGTCGAAGATCAGGTCGGACACGGCGTAGTATTTCTCGTCCCCGCCACAGCGCGCCAGGATGCCGGCCCACAGGCCGACGGCGTCGAAATAGACGTCGCGCTGGATGAACTTCACCTTGCCGGTATCGATATATTCGGCCTTCAGCTTGGGCAGGTTCTGGTCGTGGAAGGCCGCGCAATGGCTGCAGGTGAAGCTGGCATATTCGATGATGGTGACCGGAGCATCGGCCGCGCCCAGGGCGATGTCGGGCAGGACCTTGCCCTCGGGCATCTGCTCGGCGGCCTGGGCGTTTCCGGCGGCGTTGTCGGCGGGTTTCGCCTCTTGCGCCAGCGCCGGCAGCGCAGAGACGGTCAGCGCGGCCGTGGCGGCGGCGATCAGAGAGCGGCGAAGCAGCATCATGGATTGGCCTTTCGGTCGTTGGCGTCCCGGCGGGACAGGATGTTCAGCGCCAGCCGCCGCATGGCGTCGGAAAGCGCGGGATTGTCGAAGCCCGAGGCGATGTCCTCGGCCTGGGCGATCTTCTGCGGATCGGGCGCGGCGGCGCGGCGCGGCGCGGCGGCGAACTCGGCCTGGCCTTCCGCAAAGCCTCCCTCACCTTCCGCGAAACCCACGGGCGCGGTCTGGGTCAGCACGATGCGCGAGACGGCGTTGAAGCCGTAGCAGGCATTCACCCGCGCGCGGATCTGGTCCAGCTGCATGGCGACCAGCGGCGCATGCGCGCCCGGCACCAGCAGCGTCAGCGTGGCGCCGAACCCCTTGCCGTGGCTGATCCGGACCGGGCGGGTATGGGCGGCAAGCTCGGGGCCGACCACCTCCTGCCAATGCGTCAGCAGCCGGGCCACGGCGAAGCCCCGCCCCTCGCCCACGGCCTTCACCCGCTGCGCAACCAGCTGCGCCGCGGCCTCGAAGCCGCGCATGCGGCGGCGGGGCTGGGTCTCGGGTTTCTTCTGGGCCATCGGGCGACCATATGGTTTATCTGCGCCGCAGTCTGGACCGCGGCGCGCCCGGATGCCAGAGAGACGCGGCTGAATGAGGCTGAAAATTGCGTGACCCGAAGGTGATCCCCACCGAGCTGCTGGCCTGGTACGACCGCCATGCCCGCGCCCTGCCCTGGCGCGTGCCGCCCGGGCAGGGCCGCGCCGATCCCTATCGCGTCTGGCTGTCCGAGGTCATGCTGCAACAGACCACCGTCGCGGCGGTGAAGGCCTATTTCGAACGCTTCACCAGCCTCTGGCCCACGGTCCACGACCTCGCCGCGGCCGAGGACGCGCAGGTGATGGCCGAATGGGCGGGGCTGGGCTATTACGCCCGCGCCCGCAACCTGGTGGCCTGTGCCCGCGAGGTCGCCGCCATGGGCGCATTCCCCGACACGCGCGAGGGGTTGGCGGCGCTGCCCGGCATCGGCGCCTATACCTCGGCCGCCATCGCCGCCATCGCCTTCGACCGGCCCGAGACGGTGGTGGACGGCAATGTCGAGCGCGTCGTGGCCCGGCTTTTCGCAATCGGAACGCCGCTGCCCGCCGCCAAGCCGGAACTGGTGGCGCTGGCCACCCGGCTGACGCCCGCCGAGCGGCCGGGCGATTTCGCCCAGGCGATGATGGACCTGGGTGCGACGATCTGCACGCCGCGCAGCCCGGCCTGCGGCATCTGCCCGATCATCGACCATTGCGCTGCCCGCGCCCAGGGCATCGCCGCCGAACTGCCGCGCAAGACGCCGAAGAAACCCAAGCCGCTGCGCCGGGGCACGGTCTGGATCGGCTTTGCCGAGGGCGCGGTGCTGGTCGAGACCCGGCCGGACAAGGGCCTGCTGGGCGGCACGCTGGCCTTTCCCTCGACCGGCTGGGACGGCTCGCACCACCCGCCGCCCGCCCCCGCCGACTGGCAGGAGATCGGCCTCGTCCGCCATGTCTTCACCCATTTCGCGCTGGACCTGACGGTGATGAGCGCCCGCTTGACCGCGGCGCCGGAACGCGGCAGCCTGACCCCGCTTGGCGCCTTCCGCCCCAGCGCCCTGCCGGGGCTGATGCGCAAGGCCTGGTCCCTCGCCAAGGACCATCCCGAAACAGCCCGCCCCGCGACATCGCGTCGCCATGGCAAGCCATAGCAAAACCCGTCATAGTTGCGCCCATGCAAACCGCGTTCCGCGCCCGCCTGATCGACGCCCTGCCCTTCTGGCTTTCCCTGGGCATGGTGCCGCTGGCCCTGCTTGCCGCGACGCTGGGCGGCTGGTGGTTCGCGCTGATGCCGCTTTATGCCTGGTATCTGATGACCATGCTGGATGCGGTGCTGGGCCTGAACGAGGAAAACCCCGACACCGAGACGCCGGAATCGCAGCTGATCTGGTATCGCGCCATCACCGTGATCTGGTTCCCGATCCAAGCGGCGATGATCTTCGGCGGCATCTGGTTCGCCACGCGCAGCGGGCTTTCCGGCTGGGAAAAGCTCGGCCTGTTCTTCGGCATCGGCGTCGCCTCGGGCACCATCGGCATCGTCTATGCGCACGAATTGCTGCACCAGAAGAACAAGCTGGAACGCTGGCTGGGCGACCTGCTGCTGGCCTCGACGCTCTATTCGCATTTCCGCACCGAGCACCTGCTGGTGCATCATTCATGGGTGGCGACGCCGCGCGACGCGGTCTCGGCCCGCTACAACGAGGGCTTCTTCCGCTTCTTCCTGCGCGTGCTGATCGAATGCCCGAAAAGCGCCTGGGCGGCCGAGACGCGGCGGCTGGAGCGGGCGGGCCGCTCGAAATTCGACCGCCGCAACCCGTTCTGGCGCTACGCCGCGCTGCAGCTGGCCATGCTGGCCCTGGCGCTCATCCTCGGCGGCTGGCAGGGGCTGCTGCTCTTCCTCTGGCAGGCCTTCGTCGCCGTCTGGCAGCTCGAACTGACCAATTACGTCGAGCATTACGGCCTGACCCGCAAGCATCTGGGCGAGGGGCGCTATGAACATGTCCTGCCGCGGCACAGCTGGAATTCCTCGCATACCGCGACCAACTGGCTGCTGATCAACCTGCAGCGCCATTCCGACCATCACTACAAGCCCGACCGGCGCTTTCCGCTGCTGCAGACCTATTCCGACGAAGAGGCGCCGCAGCTGCCGATGGGCTATCCGGCGATGACCTTCCTCGCCATGGTGCCGCCCCTGTGGCGGCGGCGGATGAACCCGCGCGTCCGCGCCTGGCGGCGGCAGTTCTATCCCGAGATCACCGATTGGCAGCCCTATAACCGCGGCACGCTGCCGATGCCGCGCGGGGCGCTGTAATTTCCGCAACCCGACCGAAAAAGCCAAAAGGCCCCGCCCGGCGCAGGGCCGAACGGGGCAAGGCGGTCCCGGCCGCGCCAGAGCTCGCGGAGCTTCGGGACTTGGCGAAACCGGGAAATCAGTGGGCGCGGCCCTCTTCGGCCTCCATCTCGGCGCGGATCTGCTGGCGCAGGATGTCGATGGGCACCATCCGCCCCTCGCGCCGGAAATGCCAATAGGTCCAGCCGTTGCAGCTGGGCGCCCCCTCCAGCGCCGCGCCGACCTGGTGGATCGAGCCCTTCACGTCATTGCCGATCAGGCTGCCATCGGCGCGCACCTTGGCCTTGTGGCGGTTGTTCATCGAATAAAGCTCCTCGCCCGGGCGCAGCATGCCGCGCTCGACCACCTGGCCGAAGGGCACGCGCGGCTCGGCGCGCTTGGGCTTGATGGTGGCAATGGCCTCGCTGTCGAACTTGCGGATGCGGGCCAGCCGCTTCTCGGCCACCTCGCGATAGGCGGCTTCGCGCTCGATGCCGATGAAATCGCGGCCCAGCATCTTGGCCACGGCGCCGGTGGTGCCGGTGCCGAAGAACGGGTCCAGCACCACGTCGCCGGGATTCGTGGACCCGACCAGGATGCGATGCAGCAGCGCCTCGGGTTTCTGAGTCGGATGCGCCTTGGCGCCGCCGGCATCCTTCAGCCGCTCGCCTCCGGTGCAGATCGGCAGCACCCAGTCGCTGCGCATCTGCACGCCCTCGTTCAGCGATTTCAGCGCCTCGTAGTTGAAGGTGTATTTCGCGCCCTCGGACTTGCTGGCCCAGATCATCGTCTCATGCGCGTTGGTCAGCCGCTTGCCGCGGAAATTCGGCATCGGATTGGCCTTGCGCCAGACCACGTCGTTCAGGATCCAGAAACCCTGGTTCTGCAGCTCCGCGCCGACGCGGAAAATGTTGTGATAGGACCCGATCACCCAGATCGCCCCATCGGGCTTGAGGATGCGGCGCGCGGCGGCCAGCCAGTCGCGGGTAAAGCGGTCATAGGCGGCAAAGCCGGAAAACTGGTCCCAATGGTCGTCCACCGCATCGACGCGGCTGTTGTCGGGCCGGTGCAGCTCGCCCTTGAGTTGCAGGTTATAGGGCGGGTCGGCAAAGATCAGATCGACGCTGGCCTCGGGCAGCGCGTTCATGACCTCGATGCAGTCACCGGCCAGAATCTGGTTAAGCGGAAGGGTTCGCGCCACGGCGCGGGATTTGGTGTCAGGTTTCGTCATCACTGCCTCGGGGGTTCGGCTATTGGGTTGCCGATTTGCTGGGGCCGATAATGAGTCAGAGCCGATTCGCCGTCAAATTCTTTTTCGAATCAAAAGCTTGTGGTTTCTTCTTTACACAAGATATTGTGGACGGGCGCGAAGCTGCGCCTATGATATGGGGTTACGCCCAGATCTAGCAGCGCCTGGCGATGCGCCGCGGTCGCATAACCGGCATTCGCCTCCCAGCCATATCCGGGGTGCTGTTGCGCCAAATCCACCATGATGCGATCGCGCAACAGTTTCGCCACGATCGAGGCCGCGGCGATGGACAGGCAGCGCCCGTCGCCGCCCACCACCGCCTGCCCCGGCAGGTCCAGATCGCGCGGCAGCATGTTGCCGTCGATCAACACCAGGCAGGGCCGCCGGCGCAGCCCGGCAATGGCCCGGCACATCGCCAGATGCGAGGCGCGCAGGATGTTCAGCCGGTCGATCTCCTCGACGCTGGCATGGCCGACGGCCCAGTCGCAGCGCGCCATGATCAGTTCGGCCAGCGCCTCGCGGCGCCTGGCGGTCAGCTTCTTCGAATCGTTCAGCCCCTCGGGAATGCAGGCGACATCCAGAATCACCGCCGCCGCCGTCACCGGCCCGGCCAGCGGCCCGCGCCCGACCTCGTCCACGCCGGCGACGAAGCGCGCGCCGCCGCGCAGCGCCGCCTCCTCGAAGGAATAGTCGGGCAGGCTCATGCCTCGACGGTGACGGGGGCGATCTCGACCTCTTCCAGGTTCACGCCCTCGCCCTCGCGGTCCACGACCAGGAAATCGGCCGGCCGGTCCAGCGGCGTCAGCACGCCATGCCAGACCCCGGCGCGCAGGTTCACCCCCATGCCGGCCGGCACCAGGAAGGCGACCGGCGCGCCCGGCCGCCCGCCCTCGTCCGGGGCCACGATCGACAGCCAGGGATCGGGTCCCAGCGGCACGAAGGCCTGCGAGCCCAGGGGATGGCGCTCCAGCAGCGTGCAGTCATAGGGCAGGCTGACCGGCTCGGAACGGAAGATCGAGATGATCGCCTCGCCGCCGCCGCGCTCGACCGTGGCCAGCGCGTGATGCCGCTCGCACCGCCCGGCATTGATCATCTTCGAGGGCCGCTCGCGCGGGGTCAGCAGTTCTCCGAAAGGGGCGAATGCCTCGGCGGTGATCGGCCTTGCCTTGATCGTCGTCATGTTTCTTTCTTGTCCAAATATCCCGGGGGTCCGGGGGCAGCGCCCCCGGTCCGGCAGCTACAACCGCTCCATCCGCGGCAGGAAGATGGTCAACAGCCCCATCAGCGGCAGATAAGAACAGATCCGGTAGACGAATTCGATCCCCTTCGCATCCGCCACCACGCCCAGAACCGCGGCGGCGATGCCACCCATGCCGAAGGCGAAGCCGAAGAAGATGCCGGCGATCATGCCGGTCCGTCCCGGCACCAGCTCCTGCGCAAAGACCACGATGGCCGGAAAGGCCGAGGCGAGAATCAGCCCGATCACCACGGTCAGCCCCCCGGTCGCGACCAGTCCCACATGCGGCAGCGCCAGCGTAAAGGGCAGGATGCCCAGGATCGAGAACCAGATCACCTTCAGCGGCCCGACGCGGTCGCCGATCAGCCCGCCCAGCATGACCCCCGCCGCCATGCCGCCCAGGAACAGGAACAGCATCACCTGCGCGTGCTGGGTGCTCAGCCCGAACTTCTCGATCAGGAAGAAGGTGTAATAGCTTGAAATGCTGGCGGTATAGATGTTCTTGGTGAAGGTCAGCAAAGCCAGCACGACGATGGCCACCGCCACCCGGCGGCGCGAAAAGGCCGAAGGCCCCGCGACGCGGGTCCCGGCGGCCTTGCGCCGCCCCTCGGCCCAGCTGCCGACGCGCCACAGCACCGCCGAGCCCAGCATGGCCGCGATCGAGAAGATCGCCACCGAAGGCCGCCCCAGCGGCACCACGATGAAGGCCGCCAGCAGCGGCCCCAGCGCCTGGCCGAAATTGCCGCCCAGCTGGAACAGCGATTGCGCGGTGCCGAATTTCCCGCCCGAGGCGATGCGCGCCACCCGCGAGCTTTCGGGATGGAACACCGCCGAGCCGATGCCGATCAGCATCGCCCCCGACAGCAGCACCCAGTATTCATGCGCCAGCGCCAGCAGCAGCACGCCGATGACGGTCGCGCCCATGCCCACGGCCAGCGAGCGCGGCATCGGGTTGCGGTCGGTCACCATGCCGACCACCGGCTGCAGCAGCGAGGCGGTGACCTGGAAGGCAAAGGTCATCATGCCGATCTGCCAATAGGACAGCCTGAATTCCTCGCGCAGCAGCGGATAGATCGCCGCCAGCATGGATTGCATGATGTCGTTGATCATGTGGCACAGGCTGATCGCGACCAGCACCGTCCAGGCGGTGGCGAAGACGCCTTGGCCGCGGAATGTCGTGGCTTCCGACACGGGGCTCACCTCTCGAGAATCGCCCGTTTTTCACGTCCGGCCGCCGGAATGTCAACCTGTGCAGGCGGATCCTGGCCTGCGACAGGAATAGCCCTTGACCCTCGCGGGAATTTGCAATCAAAAACTAAACTGAAGAGTTTACCTAAGTTCCACGATCGGGCAGACCTGCCGCCCGGGTTCACCGCCCCTGTTCTCGGCGATGCCGGTTTCGATCGACGATAGCGAGTTTTTCTGCCGCAACCTCGACGCAAAGACATAAATTTTAGACATGATTGAGCTTCCCAGCCATGTGGCGCAGGCCCTCTCGGCAGAGCTGCAAGAGCGCAAGCGGCGGAACATGACCTGGCAAGCCGTCCAGGAAGAGGTGCTGACGCGCATCCATAACGGCAACTGGCCGGAGGGAGAGCTGATCCCCACCGAGGCCGAGCTGGCGACCGAATTCGGCTGCGCCCGTGCGACGGTGAACCGGGCGCTGCAGACCCTTGCCCAAAGTGGGGTCCTGGAACGCCGGCGCAAGGTCGGCACCCGCGTCGCGCAGCATCCGCGCGTCCAGATGGTGCGGTTCCTGCTGCGGCGCGAGATCGAGGCCTCGGGCAAGATCTACGGCTACCGGCTGCTGGACTGGCAGGAATGCGCCCCCCCGGCGGATGTGGCGCAATCCATGCTGCTGCGCACCGATGACAGCCTGATGCGGGTCCAGGCCCGGTTCACCGCCGACGCGGCGCCCTATTGCTGCGAAGAACGCTGGATCAACTATTACGCCACGCCCGGCCTGACGCGCGAGGCTCTGACGCAGATGAGCCCCTGCGAATGGCTGCTTGGCCATGTGCCGATCAACCGCGGCAGCATGGCGATCGGCGCCACCCAGGCCAGCCCGGGCTTCACCGCCGAGGCGCTGGACGTGACGGCGGGCGATCCGGTGCTGCTGGTCGAGCGGATCGACTGGCTGAACAACATGCCGGTCTCGCTGACGCGGCGGTATTTCCCCCAGCATCACCGCTTCGCCGCCACGATCTGAAGGGCGCGTTCAACCCGAGTTGACCAGCCCCTGCTTGCCATGGCCGGCACATTTGGCCAAATGTGCGGGACAAAACCAAAACACGACAGGCAAACAGACCGGATCCGAGCATGCCCCCGACCCGACCCCGCACGGGCGTCCTTGCGCGCCTTTCGCTGGCCGCCGCCCTTCTGCTGCCGCTTTCGCCCGGCTGGGCGCAGGCGGTGCCCTCGACCGCCCCGGCCACAGCGCCCGCATCGGGCACCGCGGCGCAGGTGGCGGCGCCGAAACCCCGGGCGCTGACCACGATCACGCCTGCCGAGATCGAGCTGGCCGGCTATGACGGCGGCGACCTGCCCGCCGGCCAGTCGGCGCTGACCGCCAAGGTGCAGATCCTGCTGGACCGGGCCGGCATCTCGCCCGGCGTGGTGGACGGCTGGCGCGGCGGCATGAGCGAAAGCGCCATCATGGCCTTCCAGCGCCGCTCGGGCCTGCCGATGACCGGGCGCATGGATCACGCGGTCTGGGACCTGCTGCAGGGCTATGCGGCCGCGCCGCTGACGGCGGACTATACCATCACCGAGGAGGACGCGACCGGGCTGGTGGACCGCATCCCCTCGGATTACGCGGAAAAGGCCGCGATGACCTCGCAGGGCTATACCAGCGTGCTGGAGAAGCTGGCCGAGCGATTCCACATGGACGAGAAGTTTCTGGCCAAGCTGAACCCCGGCGCCGCCTTCCGGCCCGGCGAGACGATCCACGTCACCGTGCCGGCCAAGCCGATCCGGGCCACCGTCACCCGCATCATCGTGGACAAGGAAACCCGCCGCGTGGCCGCCTATGACGCCAAGGGCAACATGGTCGCGGATTACCCGGCCACCGTCGGATCGGCCGACACGCCCTCGCCGCACGGCAATCACGTCGTCGACGCGGTGGCGCTGAACCCGACCTATACCTACAATCCGCATCGCAACTTCAGGCAGGGCCAGAACGACCGGGTGCTGATCGTCCCGCCGGGGCCGAACGGGCCGGTGGGCAATGTCTGGATCGACCTGTCCGAGCCGACCTATGGCATCCACGGCACCGCCACCCCCTCGCAGCTGTTCCTGAACCAGTCGCATGGCTGCGTGCGGCTGACGAACTGGGACGCCTGGGAGCTGGCGCATATGGTCAAGCCCAAGGTCACGACGGTGGAGTTCCTGCCGCCGGGGGTGCGGATCGCCGATGTGACCGGCGCCTCGCCCATGGTGGCGGCCACCCAGGCGGCGGTCACCACGACCATCGCCGGCACCCGTCCCCCGGCGCGCGGCGACCGGATGCCGCCGCAGGTGATCGCGGCCGAGCTTCCCGCCGCACCGGCGGCGGCAGCGGTTGTTCCCGCCCCGACCGAGACCGCGGCGACCGCCGCCGCCGCGACGGTGGTGACGCCCGAGCCCCTGGTCATCACCCCGCCGGTGCCGGTCTCGGAAGAACCGCTGGTGCCCGACACGCCGCATCCCGCCACGGTCGAGGAAGAGCCGGAATACCCTTCCGACGCCGTGCTGCCTGACAGCCTGCCGGGAGAGGCGCCGGGCAGCGTGACGCTTTATCCCCAGCCCGGGCAGCCCTGAGATGCGCGGGCTGCTGGCGGGGCTGACGGTGCTGCTGACCGCGCTGCCGGGCCAGGCCCCGGCCGAGGAGGCGCCGGTTCCGCGTCCCGGCCGCCCGGCCGAGGACCGCCCCGCCCCGCGCCCCGACCATGAAGCCGCCCCGGCAGAGCCCGCAACCACCGCCGAACCCGCGCCCCGGCCCCAGGAACCGCCCGCCGAGGACGAGCAATCCGAGAGGGCCGGCCCTCCGGCCCCGCCGATCCGCGCCACACTGCGGGAAAGCGATTTCGCCTATTCCGCCTGCCTGCTGGAGCTGACCCTGCTGGGCGCCGATTTCAGCGAAGCGCCGCCTATCCTCGACCCCGAACAGCGCGATTGCGGCATCGACCGGCCGATCCTGCTGCGCCAGCCGCTGCCCGGCATCGAGATCCCGGGCGGTGCCCCCATGCGCTGCGATACGGCGCGGCATCTGGCGCATTGGCTGCGCGATTTCGTGCGGCCAGCCGCGGCCATGCTGCCGGGCCAGCCGCGGCTGGTCGCGCTGGAGCCGGGCTCGACCTATCAATGCCGGCCCACGGTCGGGAATGCGGGCGAGACCCTGTCCGAACACGCCTTCGGCAATGCCTTCGACATTGCCGCCTTCCGCTTCGAGGACGGCACGCGTCTCGCCGTCGAGCCGCGCCAGGACAGCGGCGACCTGCAGGAAGCCTTCCAGCGCGCGGTACGCGGCACGGCCTGCCTGCATTTCACCACCGTCCTCGGACCCGGCGCCAATGCGGCGCATGACAACCACCTGCACCTGGACATCAAGGCCCGGCGCGGCGGCTTTCGGCTGTGCCAATAGGCGCTAGCGCCGGACCCGGTCCAGCTCCAGATATTCCGGATCGAACCGCGCCAGCCGCGCCAGACCCGCCCAGTCGAGGATCTCGACCTCGCCGCCGTTCCAGCGGATCAGCCCGCCGGCGCGCAGGTCGCGCACCGCACGGTTCACATGGATCGGCGTATAGCCCAGGATGTCGGCCAGCTCTTTCTGCAGCAGCGGCAGGGTGAAGCGGTGGTTCTGCGCCGCGCCGACACTGGCGAGCCGGGTGTAGAGTTCGCACAGCAGATGCGCCAGATGCGCGCTGGAGCGCAGCGAGGCCGCCGCGACCAGCCATTGCCGATGGATCGCCGCATCGATCACCGTGGACATCCACAAGAGCCGCGTCAGATGCGGGAAATGCTGCGTGACCTCCCGCAGGGAGGCATGATCGACGAATTCGACCTCGGATTCGCCGACCGAGATCACGTCATGCTCCAGCCCGGCCAGCACGAAGCCGTGCAGATCGACGAAATCGCCCGGCACATGCAGGGCGGTGATCACCCGCTCGCCCGGCCGGCCGGTCAGTTCGTGCTGGCGCGCCGCCATGCCGCGCAGCATCATGCAGCTGCGCGTCGCCAGCCGCCCCCGGGGCACGATCACCTCGCCCGGGCGAAAACAGGCATGCGTGGTCGGAATCGCCCGAAGACAGGCGATGTCGGATTCGGAAAGCAGGTCCCTTCGCTGCAGGTAGCGGACGAAATATTCGGTGATGGCCATGACGCTCCTCGGCTCGACCGCGGGAGAGTGTCAACTCGACGGCGGCGGTGCAATGACCTCGGGTCACAGGTTAACATTCATCAATCATGCCATAACCTTGCCGGATTCATAGACTTCTTTCGGCTCAGGCCGCCCTTGCCGGCGCGCCCACCGCCTCGGCCAGAAGCGCGAAGCTGTGCTTCGCATCGCGGCTTGACCGGGTGAAGAACTGGTCCAGCGCCGGATAGAGCCGCACCGCCTCGTCCAGCCGGGCGTCGGTGCCCGGGGAATAAAGCCCGGCGCGGATCATCAGTTCGGATTCGGCATAGGTGCCCAGCATCGCCCGCGCCCGCGCGATCAGCGCGTTCTCGGCCGGCGTCGCCGCCTGCGGCAGGGAGCGCGAGACCGAGCGCAGCACGTCCACCGCCGGAAACCGGCCGCGCTCGGCGATGGCGCGGTCCAGCACGACATGGCCGTCCAGCACGCCGCGCAGGATGTCGGCCACCGGCTCCTCCATGTCCGAGCCCGCGACAAGCACGCTGAAGATCGCGGTGATGTCGCCCGCACCCTCGGGCCCCGGCCCCGAGCGTTCGGCCAGCGACATGATCAGATGCGAGGTCGAGGGGGGAAAGCCGCGATAGCTAGGGCTTTCCCCCGCCGCCAGCGCGATCTCGCGATGCGCCTCGGCGAAGCGGGTGATCGAATCGGCCAGGAACAGCACGTGCCGGCCCTGATCGCGGAAATGCTCGGCCACCGTCATCGCCGCCCAGGCGCAGCGCCGTCGCATCAGCGGCGACTGGTCCGAAGTCGCCGCCACCACCACCGAGCGCGCCATGCCCTCCTCGCCCAGCGTCTCCTCGACGAATTCGCGCAGCTCGCGCCCGCGCTCGCCCACCAGCGCGATCACCACCACATCGGCCGAGACCCCCTTGGCCAGCGCGGAAAGCAGCGTGGACTTGCCGACGCCCGAACCCGCAAACAGCCCCATCCGCTGGCCGCGCACCAAAGGCAGGATGGTGTCGAAGACCGCAAGCCCGGTATCGAGCCGCCCGCCCAGCCGGTTGCGCAGGGCGGCCGGCGGCGGGGCAGGACGAAAGCCGCGCTCTTCCCCGCCCGCGACCAGGGGGCGCCCGTCCAGCGGCCTGCCGAAGGGGTCGATGATTCGCCCCACCCAGGCATTCGCCGGCGCCAGCGAGGGCGCAAAGACCAGCTCGACCCTTGTGCCGATCGACAGCCCGTCCATCGGCCCCTCGGGCAGGATCGCCGCCCGATCCTCATGCAGGGCGACAATTTCTCCGCCGAGGACTTCCCCGGAACGCATTGAAAATACGACTCGATCTCCAAGGGACGCATGGCTGTTCAGCCCGCCCGCCAGGATCAGACCGGCCTGGATGGCGCCGACCTGCCCGAAATGCCGGGTCATGCGGACCCGCCGCATCCGCGACGCGATAGATTGCATTTTATCCATTCCGACCTCGTTTTTTCCCGCCGGCGCCACCGCCTCGAAAGGGTTTCTAAACCTGTTGAGGTTAAGACCGGGTTTATCGGAACCTGAGGAGACGCCTCGATGTTTGACCGGATCGATACCTTGCGGATGGCCAGTTCCCTGACGGCCCACGCGGCCGAACGGCAAAAGCTGATCGCCCGGAACGTCGCCAATGCCGACACGCCCGGCTTTCGCTCGCGCGATCTTGCGGGCTTCGCCGAGACCTATCGCACGCATGTCACCGAGGGCATGCGCGCCTCGCGGCCGGGGCACCTCACCGGCGTCGGCTGGGGCAATGACAAGGGCCGCGTCCTGGACGACGGCGGCGAGCCGTCGCCCAACGGCAACACCGTTTCGCTGGAAGAGGAGATCTTTCGCAGCGCGGCGGCAAAGCGCGAATTCGATCTCTCTCTGGCGGTGACGAAATCCTCGCTCGGGCTGATTCGCACCAGCCTCGGCCGCCGCGGCTAGGGGATGCGCAGATGACCGATTCGCTTTCCGCAGTCGAACTCGCCGCCTCGGGGATGCGGTCGCAGGCGGTGCGCCTGCGCCATATCTCGGAAAACATCGCCAATGCCGACACGCCCGGCTATCGCCGCAAGGTCGTCGCCTTCCAGGAGCAGGTCGATTTCGGCCGGCGGACCGGCGCCGTCGCGGCCGGCCCGACGCGTTTCGACCGGCGCGAACTGCCGCGCATCTACGACCCGGCCCATCCGATGGCCGATGACGAAGGCTATTATTCGGGCTCCAACGTGGACCTGATCATCGAGATCGCCGACGCGAAAGAGGCTGGCCGCAGCTACGAGGCCAATCTGCGCGTCTTTGAACAGTCCCGCCAGATGGGCAGCGCCCTGCTGGATCTGATCCGCCGCTAGGGGAACCGCCATGATTTCATCGACATTCGCCGCAACCGCCTACGACCATGCCCGCCATGCCGTCGCGCCGGCCGATGGCCTGCCCCAGGGCGTGACCGCCGCCGCCTCGGACTTCGCCCGGGTGATGGAGCAGGTCGATATCGCCGCCACCGGCGCCATGACGGGCAAGGCCGACACGCATGAGCTGGTCCAGAGCATCGCCCAGGCCGAGATCGCGCTCGAGACCGTGGTCGCCATCCGCGACAAGGTGGTCGAGGCCTATCAGGAAATCCTGCGCATGCCGGTCTGAGGGGGAACCATGGACGAGAACCTGATCTTCGACCTGACCCGGCAGGCGCTGTGGATCGCCGTGCGCATGGCCGCGCCGCTGCTGATCGTGGCGCTGGTCACCGGCGTGGTCATCGGCCTGTTCCAGGCCCTGACCTCGGTGCAGGAGATGACGCTGACCTTCGTGCCCAAGATCGGCCTGATGCTGATGGTGTTCTGGGTCAGCATGAGCTTCATGACCGCGACGCTCACCAGCTTCTTCACCGACCAGATCCTGCCGCAGATCGCGGGGTCCTAGGCCATGGACAACGCGATCTATGCCGCCCTGACCCGGCAATCCGGCCTGATGCGCGAGATGCGCACCGTCGCCAACAACATCGCCAATGCCGACACCGCGGGCTTCCGCCGCGAGGGGGTGGTGTTTTCGGAATACATGGTGCCGCTTGATCGCCGCGGGGAAACGCTGGCCATGGCCAACGGCCGTGGTCGCATGGTCGATCTCAGTCCCGGCGGCATGACCCAGACCAACGGCCAGTTCGACATGGCCATCGACGGCGAGGGCTTCCTGATGGTGCAGACGCCGCAGGGCAACCGCCTGACCCGCGCCGGCGCCTTCATGACCAATGCCGAGGGCGAGCTGGTCAATCCCGACGGCTACCAGCTGCTCGATGACGGCCAGGCCCCGATCGTGATCCCGGCGGGGGTCCGCGGCATCGGCATCGGCACGGATGGCACCGTCTCGGCCGACGGCAATCCGATCGGGCGCATCGGCGTCTTTGCCGGTCCCGAGCCGTCGAAGCTGCGGCACGAGGCCGGCACGCTCTTCGATCCGGGCGGCGCGGTCGAGCCGCTTGACGACGCGGTGCTGCGCCAGGGTTTCCTCGAGGATTCCAACGTCGATCCGGTGCTGGAGATCGCGCGCATGATCGAGGTCCAGCGCGCCTATCAACTGGGCCAGAGCTTCCTTGACCAGGAAGACCAGCGCATCCGCCAGGCCATCACCTCCCTGACCCGGTGAAAGGACAGAACATGAGAGCTCTTCAGATCGCGGCGACCGGCATGAGCGCGCAGCAGATGCGCGTCGAGGTCATCTCGAACAACCTCGCCAACATGTCCACCACGGGCTACAACGCCCGGCGCGCGGAATTCGCCGATATGCAATATCAGCAGGCCACCCGGCCGGGCACCCTGACCGCGACCACCGGGGCCATGGTGCCGGCGGGCATCCAGCTTGGCCTGGGCGTGCGCCCGGCCAGCGTCACGGTCATGCTGGCGCAGGGTTCGCTGACCCAGACCAACGGCGATCTGGACATCGCCATCGACGGCAGCGGCTATCTCGAGGTCACGATGCCTTCGGGCATCTCGGCCTATACCCGGGACGGCAGCCTCAAACGCTCGGCCGAGGGGCAGGTCGTCACTTCGGAGGGCTATCCGCTAGTCCCCGACATCACCATCCCCGAGGACGCCCGCAGCATCTCGATCAATGCCGATGGCGAGGTCTTCGCCTATTTCAACGACCGCGTCGAACCCGAAAACCTCGGCCAGATCACGCTGGCCAGCTTCATCAACGAAAAGGGGCTCGAGGCGATCGGCTCGAACCTGTTCCTGGAAACCGTCGCTTCGGGCGCCCCGCAGGTCGCCACGCCGGGCCAGGAGGGGCTGGGCACGATCCGCGCCGGCTACCTCGAGGAAAGCTCGGTCGATCCCGTGCGCGAGATCGCCGAACTGATCAAGGCGCAGCGCGGCTATGAGCTGAACTCCAAGGTGATCACCGCGGCGGACCAGATGCTCGGCACCACGGTGCAGGTGCGGTGATGCGGCTGCTTGTCCTCGCGCTCGCCTTTCTGCCGCATTGGGCGCTTGCCGGGCCGGTGGTGGCCACGCGAACCCTGCCGGCCGGCACCGTGATCTCGGCCGCGGATGTGACCATCGCCGAGGGACAGGCGGGCGGGCCCCAGGACATCGCGCAGGTGCTGGGCCAGCAGCTGCGCGTCATGGTTTATCAGGGACGGCGCATCGACCCCTCGGCCCTGACCGCGCCGACCCTTGTCGGCCGCAATCAGATCGTCACCATCGCCTACGAGAGCTCCTCCCTGCGCATCGAGGCCGAGGGCCGCGCGCTTTCGGCCGGCAGCGTCGGGCAGATCATCCGCGTGATGAACAACGCGTCGCGCGTGACCGTCTCGGGGCGCGTCGCCCCGGACGGGACGGTCATCGTCCAGCAAAACTGAAAGTCATTCCATGCCCCAGAACATGCATCCCCGCCCCGTCCTCCTGCTTGGCGCCCTGTCGCTGGCCCTGTCGCTTTCGGCCTGCGGCCGGGTCTCGCAGGTCGGCCGGGTTCCCGCCATGACCGAACCCGAAAGCAGCGTCGAGTTCCAGGCCATGACTTCCTCGGGCTACGGCATCGGCACGCTTCCCGACCGGCCGGACAGCACGGCCTCGCTTTGGTCCGGCGCGCAGAATTCGCTGGTCGCGGACCGGCGCGCCACCAGCCGCGGCGACATCCTGACCGTGGTCATCGAGATCGACGACCGGGCCGAGATCCAGAACAGCTCGGGGCGCAGCCGCAGCTCGGCCGACAAGGTCAGCATCCCCTCGCTGATGGGCCTGCCGCAGCGCATCGACGAGATCCTGCCCGACGGCGCCAGCATGGACGAACTGGCCGAGGCCAAGGCCTCCTCCAGCTTCAAGGGCAGCGGCAATATCTCGCGGCGGGACAAGCTGACCCTGCGCGTCGCCGCCACGGTCGTCGATCGCCTGCCCAATGGCGTCCTGAAAATCCAGGGCACCCAGGAGGTCCGGGTGAACTATGAGGTCCGCGAGCTGACCGTCAGCGGCTTCGTGCGCCCCTCGGATATCGGGCGGCGCAACGAGATCGCCTATGACCGCATCGCCGGGGCGCGCATTTCCTATGGCGGACGCGGGCAGATCAGCGATGTTCAGCAGCCGCGCTATGGCCAGCAGATCGCCGATATCCTCCTGCCGTATTGAGGGGGAAGGCCGTGAAGAAGATCCTGCTTATCCTGATCCCCCTGCTGGCCTTCGTCGGCGGCTCGGTGGGGGGCGACATGCTCGGCGGCGGAAAGGCCGCCGGGAAAGCCGAGGCGAAGCCGGGCGCCGATACCGAAACCGTGGCGGAAGCCGGCGGAGCGCATGCCCCCAACGCCTCGGCGGCGGCCGAGGGCGGCCATGGCGGCGGCGCGGAAAGCGGTGCGAGCCTGGATTGGTTCAAGTTTCCGAACCAGTTCTTCGTGCCGATCCTGCGCAACGGCACCCCCACGGCGGTGATGATCCTGTCGCTGAGCATCGAGATGCCCGCCACGGCCCGCTCCGATATCGAGGCCCAAGAACACCGGTTGCGCGACGCGTTGCTGAATGCGCTGATGATCGAAGCCAATACCGGCGGTTTCGATGGCAATTTCACCGCCGAACCGGCGCTGCAGCGGCTGCGCGCGGCCCTGCTGGCCGCCGGACAGAAGGCCGCGGGTCCGAATGTGAAGCGCATCCTGATCGAGGATATCGGCCGGCAGGCGCAATGACCCTCGCATCTGCCCCTCTGGTCCGCGGCCCGGGGTCGCTATAGGTAAGGCGCACCGAGACCGGAGACCGAGTTGCACCCGCCGATCACCATCGTCATGGCCAGCTATAACGGAGGGCGCTTCATCCGTCCCCAGCTGGACAGCCTGGTCGCGCAAAGCGTCGCGAACTGGCGGCTGATCGTCTCGGACGACGGCTCGACGGACGGCACGCGGCAGATGGTGTCGGATTTCGCCCGAACCCGCCCGGCGGGCCAAGTCGAGCTGATCGACGGGCCCGGGCTGGGCTCGACGCGGAACTTCCTGCAGCTGACGCGCCGCGTCGAGCGCGGCGGCTGGCTGGCCTATGCCGACCAGGACGATGTCTGGCTGCCCGACCGGCTGGCGCGGGGCGTGTCCTTCCTGACCGGCCGGCAAGGCCCGGCGATCTACGCGGCCCGGACCACGATCTGCGACGAGGCGCTCAACCCCGTCGCAGCGGCGCCGCATTTTCCCGGGCCTTTCGGGTTTCGCAATGCGCTGATCCAGGCCTGCCTGCCGGGGAACACCATCCTTGCCAATGGCGCGGCGGTGCGGCTTTTGCAATCCGCCGCGCCCGCCGCCGAAAGCGCCGACATCGTCTCGCATGACTGGTGGGCCTATCAACTGCTGTCGGGCGCCGGCGCCGAAATCATGCGGGACCGGGCCCAGGTGCTGCTCTACCGCCAGCACCCGGGCAATCTGATGGGGCGCAACGATACCGCGCGGGCCCGCGCCGCGCGGGTCTCGATGCTGATGGACGGCCGCTTCGCCGACTGGCTCTTTCGCAACCAGCAGGCCCTGGAACCGGTCGCTCATCTGCTTCTGCCCTCGAACCGGCGCCTGCTGCACCGCTTTGGCGACATGCTATGCTCCAGCGGTCCGCGGGCCTTCGCCGAAATCTTGCGCATGCGGCTTTACCGACAGACGCGGGCGGGCACGCTGGCCGTTCTCGCCGCCGCCTTGGCTGGACGCTTGCGCCGGCCGAATCGCTAGGGCCTGCGGGTTCAGCGCAAAGGCCGGACGTCTTTCCCCTCCCTCGCGCCGAAACTCTTCGGGCACAGGCAGGGGCCGTGCCCTAGGACGGATCGACATTCAGGATTCCGTTTTGGCTTGATGTCTGATTCATAGGGCTCCGTGATTTGTCACGGCGCTTGAGATGGACACCAAACGCTATGAGTCGAGGCGTAGTGGGGGCGAATAGCGCCCCTGCTGGCGGGGACGGCTGGTGATCCCGGCCGCACTGGAACGGATAATCGTTTGTGTGTGAACGGTGTTTTCCGGGTTCTACGATCAGGCGCGCATTGGCGCGATCTACCCCAACGCTACGGCAAGTGCAGGAGCGTCCACAAGCGCTTTTCCCGCTGGGCCGAGGGGGCGGGGAGAAGGTCTTCGCCTCGTTGATCAAGGATCGCAACAACAAGTCCCTGATGCTGGACACCGCTCCGGTCCGCGCCCACCAGCAGGCGGCGACCGAAAAAAGGGGGATCGGAACCAGGCTCTGGGGCGCTCCCGGGGAGGATTGACCACTAAGGTCCATATGCTCGCCGACAGGCTCAGCAGACCGTTGCGCTTCATTCTCACGCCCGGTCAGGCAGGCGCATCACAACGGCGGCCGCTTTGCTCGAAGGCTTCAATGCCAAGGCTGTTCTGGCCGGTAAAGCCTATGACGCCAATTGGTTAAGGGCAATCATCAGCCAGATGGGAGCCGAAGCGGTCATCCCTTGCAACCCTACCCGCAGCTGTCCCCCCGCGACCTTGCCGCGTACAGACTACGCAACCGCATTGAGCGCTGCTTCAACAAGCTCAAGCACTTCTGGCGCTTCGCAACCAGATACGACCGCCTCGCAAGACACTTCCTCGCATTCATCCATCTCGCCGTTGCTATGATCTGGATGCGATGAATGTCGATTAAGACTAGGGGCAGCCCGGCCAGCAAGGCGGTTCGTCACGCTGCACGGGCGAATGCCCCGAAGACGGCCAGGAACAACCCGACCCGACCAGCCGGGCAGGCAATCGTGGCGGATAGCTGCGGCGGACTTGCATGATCGAATCGGCACGGAAGGCCCGACCTTGCCGGACTACTGCGGTATTGATTCTCGACCTGATCGGCTTCGGGGCGGCAGTCCGCGATAGCCAAATGCGGCAGAGGCCGTCAGAGGAAAGCTACGATCCTGGAAGCAAGAGTTCCACGGGGCTAAGCCTCGCGGGCGCCTCACTGCTCCTGCAACGGAGCGGGAGAGCCATGCTGACAATGCAGGCCGGCCGCCTGCAGCGGGCACCGGTCGCGTCACCATGACCATGCCTGGCTCGGCCACGGGCGCGGCATGCCGAGTGCCGCAGCCCGATGCATCGTCGTGATTTCCTACAAGCTTTCGGCATACAAGGACCAGCGAACGTGGGGTTCCAGAGGCGGGCGCTTCGCTGGCGCAGCAAGCCATTCGCTAGGTTGAATCATCCAAGGCCTTCGAAGCCGCGACGCGCAGGCTGTGCTTTCATTCTAGACCTATTTTCATGATGTGCAGATATCTGGCGCGGAGAAGGCGGCAGGCGAGAAGCCCCCAACGTGGCATAGCACGCCGGGTCCTTGCGGCGCGATATCCGGGCTGCCCAGGTCGGGGGCACAGAAAGCCGGCCGACCAGGCAAAGGTGGCGGTGAAGCGGGCACCGGGCGCATCGCCAGCCATGCTCCGTCCCGCGCCACGCCCGCGCCACGCCAAGACCGCACCCCGCCTGAGCGCGCCCGCGCGAAACCGGGGCCGGCCGCGCGCCCGGAACATAGCCGTCAGGATACGCCTGCCGGAAGCAGAGCGGGCAAGGAACGGGGCGGGGTCCTGCGTCGCGGGCCTGCGCTTCAGCTCAGCAGCCGCGCAAGATAGTTGCCGTACTGGTTCTTGGAGAACTTGCGCGCCTGATCGCGCAGCCGCTCGGCATCAATCCAGCCCTGGCTATAGGCGATCTCTTCCGGGCAGCCGGTCTGCAGCCCCTGGCGCTGCTCCAGCGTGCGCACGAAATTGCCGGCATCCAGCAGGCTGGCATGGGTGCCGGTGTCAAGCCAGGCGAAGCCGCGCCCCATGCGCTCGACCGTCAGGCTGCCCTCGTGCAGATAGG
This sequence comes from Paracoccus sp. J55, assembly GCF_000513975.1. Classification (NCBI taxonomy): domain Bacteria; kingdom Pseudomonadati; phylum Pseudomonadota; class Alphaproteobacteria; order Rhodobacterales; family Paracoccaceae; genus Paracoccus; species Paracoccus sp. J55. Next base: position 16,660 of record NZ_AZVA01000011.1, on the reverse strand, counting down.
TTTCCAACAGCGTCGTGATCTCCAGCTCGCCCCGGGCCGAGGGCCGCACCTCGCGCGCGCGGGCGGGTGCGCTGCCGTCCAGGAAATAAAGCCCGGTCACCGCGTAATCCGAGGGCGGAACCTCGGGCTTTTCGATGATCGCGCTGGCCCTGCCCTGCTCGTCAAAGGCCACCACCCCATAGCGTTCGGGGTCGGCGACGCGATAGCCGAACACCGTGCCGCCCTGGATCCGGCGGTCCGCGGCCTCCAGCAGCAGCGGCAGGCCATGGCCGAAGAAGATGTTATCGCCCAGCACCATGGCCGAGGGGCTGCCGGCCAGGAAATCCTCGGCCAGCAGATAGGCCTGGGCCAGCCCGTCGGGCGAGGGCTGCACCAGATAATGGAAGCTGAGCCCCCATTGGCTGCCGTCGCCCAGCAACCGGCGGAACTGGTCCTGATCCTCGGGCGTGGTGATGATGGCGATCTTGCGGATGCCGGACAGCATCAGCACGGTGATCGGGTAATAGACCATCGGCTTGTCATAGATCGGCAGCAGCTGTTTCGACACGCCCATGGTGATCGGATAAAGCCGCGTGCCCGACCCGCCGGCCAGAATGATGCCCTTGCGGCGGCTGGCGGGAGTTTCGGATTGGGTCATGGTTTCAGCTCCTGCAAGACCTTGGCGAGACCGGCGCGCCAGTCGGGGCGACTGATGCCGAAATCCCGCAGAATGGCGGCGCAATCCAGGCGCGAATTGGCCGGGCGTCGGGCGGGGGTGGGATAGTCCGCCGTGGAAATCCCGGTGACGCGGCAGGAGAGGCCCGCCTGCGCCATGATCTCGCGCGCGAAGCCGGCCCAGCTGGTGTCGGGCGCCCCGGCGAAGTGATAGAGGCCGCCGCGCGCCGCATCGGCCCGCATGGCGTCCAGCATGGTCAGGCCGGCGGCAGCGATGTCGGCCGCCGGGGTCGGTCCGCCCTGCTGGTCGGCGACGACGCGCAGCTCGTCGCGCTCGGCGCCCAGCCGCAGCATGGTCCTGACGAAATTCGCGCCATGGGCCGAGAACACCCAGGAGGTGCGCAGCACCGCCCATTGCCCGCCGGCGGCGGCGATGCCGCGCTCTCCGGCCAGCTTGGTCGCGCCATAGACGCCCAGCGGGCCGGTGGGATCGGTCTCGGACCAGGGCCGCTCGCCCGAGCCGTCGAAGACGTAGTCGGTCGAGAGATGCAGGAAGGGCACGCCCCGTTCCACTGCCGCCCGGGCCATGGCGGCGGGCGCCTCGGCATTGACGGCGCGGGCCAGGTCGGGCTCGGATTCGGCGCGGTCCACGGCGGTATAGGCCGCGGCGTTCAGCACCGCCGCACAGTCTGATGCCCGGATCGCCGCGGCGCAGGCGGCGGGATCGGTCAGATCGGCCTGGTCGCGGCCGAGGAATCGCGCCCCGGGCGCCAGCCGCGCCAGCTCGGTCGCGACCTGTCCGGTGCGGCCGAAGACCAGAAGGTCCTTCATGCCGTGCCGAGCCTTTCCCCGACCCCCTGCCGGGTCAGCAGCGGCCGCCACCACTCCTCGTTTTGCAGATACCATTCGACGGTGCGGGCCAGCCCCTCCTCGACCGTGACCGAGGGACGCCAGCCCAGCTCGGTGCGGATGCGGGTCGGGTCGATGGCATAGCGCCGGTCGTGGCCCGGACGGTCGGCGACGAAGCGGATCAGCCGGTCATGCGGCGCGGCATCCGGGCGCAGCCGGTCCATATGTCCGCAGATGGTTCGCACGAGGTCGATGTTCCTGGCCTCGTTCTCGCCGCCGATATTGTAGCTGCGGCCGATGCGGCCCTTTTCCAGCACCAGCAGCAGCGCGTCGGCGTGATCCTCGACATAAAGCCAGTCGCGGATATTGCCGCCGTCGCCATAGACCGGGATCGGCCGGCCGTGCAGCGCGTTCAGGATCACCACCGGCACCAGCTTTTCCGGGAAGTGGAAGGGCCCGTAATTGTTGGAGCAATTGGTCAGCACCACCGGCAGGCCATAGGTCTCGTGCCAGGCGCGGACCAGATGGTCCGAGGCGGCTTTCGAGGCCGAATAGGGGCTGCGCGGGTCGTAGGGCGTGTCTTCGGTGAACTGGCCGGTCTCGCCCAGCGAGCCGAAAACCTCGTCGGTCGAGATGTGGTGAAAGCGGAACCCCTCGGGCCGGCCCTGCGCGGTCCACCAGGCCCGCGCCGCCTCAAGCAGGTTGTAGGTGCCGGTCACGTTCGTCTCGATGAAGGCGCCCGGCCCGTCGATCGAGCGGTCCACATGGCTTTCCGCGGCCAGATGCATGATCGCGTCGGGCCGGTGCGCGGCCAGGATGCGGTCCAGCGCCGCGCGGTCGCGGATGTCGGCCCGTTCGAAGGCATAGAGCGGGCTGCCGGCGACCGGGGCGACGTTCTCGAGATTGGCGGCATAGGTCAGCGAATCGAGGTTCACCACCCGGTGCCCCCGCGCCACCGCCAGCCGCACCACCGCCGAACCGATGAATCCCGCGCCGCCGGTCACCAGAATCTTCATAATCTCGCCTCGTAATCAAAAGGCCCTTCATAGGTGAAAGGGCTGTCGAACTCGTCCAATGCCGGGGCGTCCGCGTCCTTGGCCGACAGGATCGGCCGGGCGCCGACGCCCCAGTCGATGCCGATACTGTCCCAAGCCACCGCCCCATCGCAATCCGGCGCGTAATGATCTGTACATTTGTAGAGGATTTCCGTGTCCGGCTCGCGCGTCACGAAACCATGCAGGAACCCAGGCGGAATCCACAGCTGGCGGCCGTTCTCGAAGGACAGCTCGCAGCCGGTCCATCGCCCATAGGTCGGGCTGCCCCTGCGGATATCGACCGCGACGTCGAACAGCCGCCCGCGTCCGCAGCGCACCAGCTTGCCCTGCGCATGCGGCGGGGCCTGGAAATGCAGCCCCCGCAGCGTGCCGGGCGCAGCGGATAAGGAATGATTATCCTGAACGAATTCCGGCAGATCGAGCCCCGCCTCGTGCAGGGTCCGCCGGTTCCAGCTTTCGCAGAAGAAGCCGCGCTCGTCGCCGAACCGCCGCGGAACGAGGACCAGCACGCCCGGAAGCGAGGTCTTTTGAATCTGCATCTGTCCCTACCAGATTTTGCTTCTCGCAAGGGTGCGTATGGAGGAACTCCCGAACGCGCACAAGCCGCGCCCCCGGCGCCAACCTATGCCTGCGGACGTTAAAATGCACGGGGAATAATGCGTGACTTGGCGGGGCCGGCCGGCGCTTTCTTGGGGCACCACCATCGAGCTGCCACAAGCGAAACCCGCAATGCGTTACCGTCACGTCGCAACCTATATCGGCCCGCAATCGCCCTTCGTGACCAATATCACGGACCTGAAGACCTTTGCCGGGCCGAATGGCCATGCCCTTTACAGCGTGACCCATGTCGGGGGCGGGATCGCCGCCTACCGCATCACCTCGGCCGACCAGCCGATCGAGATGATGGGCGCCCAGCCCCATGCCGCCGCGCTGCGCTATGCCGGCACCCCCGGCGCCAGCATCGTCACGCTGAACGGCGGCCCGGTGCTGTTCGGCACCGGGCTGCGCGAGGCGCTCGGCCACGGCATCCGGCTGGGGGCCGAGGGCGATTTTCGCGACGGCGCGCAATTGCTGGGGCCGGGGGCGCTGCCGGGCGACGTGATCCGGCTGGGGCAGTTCCAGACGCCGCAAGGCAGCTTCCTCTATTCGGCGCGCGACGGGCAGACCGCCTTCGACATCTGGCGCTTGGCCGGAGACGGCTCGATCAGCCATGTCACCCGCGCGGCGCTGCCGCTGGGCTCGGGCGTCCAGGGCACCGAGATCGACGACATGCTGGTCGCCAGGCTGGGCGACCGCAGCTTCATCGTCTCGGCCTCGGCCACCGGCAATTACGTCGCGGTGCAGATGGTCCATGCCGACGGCACGGTCGGCACGGCGCAGATGATCTGGTCCTATCGCGGGCTGGGCATGGACCAGCCCAGCCACCTGGGCACGGTCACGGTCAACGGCGTGACCTGGCTGGTGGTGGCCTCGGCGCAAAGCTCGTCGCTGACGACGATGCGGCTGACCTATGGCGGCGAGCTGCTGCCGGTCGATCACGTCATCGACGAGTTGACCACCCGCTTCGCCGGCGCCACCGCGCTTGAGACCCTGACCCTGGACGGCCGCGGCTATGTCTTCGTCGGGGGCGGCGACGACGGCATCAGCGTCTTCACCCTGCTGCCCGACGGCCGGCTGATGCACCTGACGACGCTGGTCGATACCGACGACCGGGCGCTGGCCGACGTCTCGGCCATCTCGGCGGTGGCGATCGACGGCAGGATCGCGCTTTTCGTCTCCTCCCGCACCGAAAGCGGCATCACGCAATTCGTCTTCGAGCCGGGCGGGACCGGCCTTACCCGGGTGGTGGGCGCGGGCCGGCAATCCGGGACCGAGGGCGGCGACATGATGCAGGCCGGCGCCGAGACGACCAGCATGGACGGCGGCGCCGGGGACGACATCCTGATCGCCGGCAGCAATCCGGTGCAGATGACGGGCGGCGCCGGCGCCGACGTCTTCGTGCCGATGGAGGTCAACGGCAGGATCACCATCACCGATTTCGAGCCGGGCGTGGACCGGCTGGACCTGTCCTTCCTGGGCATGGTCCGCAGCACGGCGCAGCTGGTCTTCAGCCCGCAAAGCTATGGAATCAAGATCTTTTACGGAAATTCGGTAATCTGGATCATGACACGCGACAACACGATGCTCCAGGCGAGCGCCTTCGACAATTCGCTTTTCCCGGTCGCGCATTACGCGCCGCCCGACATGCGCACCGTGGTGGTCGGCACCGCGCGCAACGACACGCTGAGCGCCGGGCGCAACGGCTCGACCGTGCACGGCCATGCCGGCGACGACCTGCTGCTGGGCGGGCCGGGCAATGACATTCTGCACGGCGCGCTTGGCAGTGACACGCTGCAGGGGGGTGCGGGCAACGACACGCTCTATGGCGGGCAGGGCAACGACCGGCTGATGGGCGGGCCGGGGGACGACCGGCTGTTCGGAGGGCTCGGCAACGATACGCTGTTCGGCGGGCTTGGCAACGACACCCTGCGCGGCGAGGCGGGCCATGACGTGCTGCGCGGCGAAGGCGGCAACGACACCCTGATCGACCTGCTGGGCCAGAACACGCTCTGGGGCGGCGACGGCAATGATTTCCTGCAGACCGGCCCCGGCAACGACCAGCTTTACGGCGAGGCGGGCAACGACACCCTGATCGGCGGCGCCGGCTTCGACTATCTGTTCGGCGGCCCGGGCAATGACAGCCTGCTGGGCGGACCCGGCAACGACACGCTGATCGGCGGCATCGGCAACGACTATCTGTTCGGCGGCATCGGCAATGACAGCCTGGACGGCGGCGCCGGCGACGACACGCTGTTCGGCGCCGAAGGCCACGACCTGCTGCTGGGCCGCGAGGGCAACGACGCGCTGCATGGCGGCCAGGGTCACGATACGCTTCACGGCCATCAGGGCAACGACCTGCTGCATGGCAATGAAGGCCATGACCTGCTGTTCGGCGGCATCGGCAACGACACGCTTTACGGCGGCCCGGGCAATGACACGCTGCATGGCGAGCCGGGCGATGACATGCTGGTGGGCGGTCCCGGCCACGACAACCTCTTCGGCGGCGCGGGCAACGACACGCTTTACGGTGGCGACGGCCACGACCTGCTGGAGGGCGGCGAAGGCGACGATGTGCTTTACGGCGAGGCCGGCAACAACACCCTGCGCGGCGGCGCCGGCAACGATTCGCTGCTGGGCCAGGCCGGAAGCGACTGGCTGCAGGGCGACGAGGGCAATGACACGCTCTACGGTTTCCGGGGCAGCGACACGCTGGAGGGCGGGCTGGGCGACGACCTGCTCAATGGCGGCGAGGGCGACGACCTGCTTTACGGCGGCCCGGGCCACGACACGCTGATCGGCGAGCGGGGCAATGACAGCCTGTTCGGCGAGGCCGGCGATGACCGGCTCGGCGGCGGCGACGGCCACGACCGGCTCGACGGCGGCGAGGGCGATGACACGCTGGAGGGCGGGCGCGGCGCGGATACGCTGATCGGCGGGGCCGGCGCCGATGTCTTCGTCTTTTCCGGCTTGGACAATCTGGACGGCAGCACCGACGTCATTCTGGACTTCACCCCGGGCGAGGACCGCATCGATCTTTCCGGGCTGAACCTGACCTTCATCGGCAGCGACGCGTTCTCGGGCGCCGGCCAGGTCCGCGCCGACTGGTCGACGCCCGATGCGCATCGGCTGCTGGTCGATCTGGACGGCGACGGCCGCGCCGAGCTGACCATCGAGCTGGGCGCGTTGGCGCAACTGGACGCCTCGGACCTGTTGCTCTAGCGTTCGAGCAGGTCGCGGTGGCTGCGCTCCAGCAGCATCAGGCCCAGCAGCAGCAGCCCGACCGAGACGCCGATCACCAGCTCGTGGCTGAGATAACGCGCCTCATATGTCGGATAGATGCCTTCGCGCATCAGGCCGACGCAATGGATCAGCGGGTTGAACCACAGGAAATCCTGCGCCTGGCTGGGCATGAGGTCATAAAGAAAGAAGATGCCGGACATCAGGAACAGCGGCCGGGTCAGGATCTGCCAGACGCGTTCCCAGATCGGGAAGGCAGTCATCAGATAGCAGTTCAGCGTTCCGACCCCGACGCCCAGCAGCGTCACCAGCAGCAGCGCCTCGAAGACCGAGGCCAGGTTCACCACAACCGGCAGGCGGTAGATCACGAAGATCCCCGAGATCACCAGCGCGATCACCGCGATATGGGTCAGCGCGTTCAGCAGCACCCGCGCGATCAGCGCATCGATGAAGGTCACGCTGGGATAGGCCAGGAACGGCCGCGAAAAGCGGATCGACGAGGCGGTCTTGTTGGCCAGGTCGTTGAACATGGCGAAGGGCAGGAAGCCGGTGGCGTAGAACAGCGGGAAATTCGAGCCCAGCCCGGGGCTGGTCAGCGCCAGGCTGAAGATCACCGACAGCAGCGCCACCCCCAGCACCGGCTCAAGCACCGCCCAGACATAACCCCCGGCCGAGCGGCCGTAGGTGGTGGCCATCTCGCGCAGCATCAGCGCCGCGACGATCCGCGCCATGCGAAAGCGCGGCCCGTTGCGGGCGGGGCGCCGGCGACGGCGAATTTTGCGGGATTTGTCGAACATGTGAACGCAAATACTGGTCTTGGCAGCCGGCAATATGTAACAAATGCACGCAAAAGGTAAACCAGCGAAAGCGCCATTGCCGTGACCATCCCCTCTGACCCGGCCGGCGGCAAGCCCGGCCAGCCGGCCCGGCCGGCCGGCGATCAGCAATCCTCGGCGCGTCCCGGCCCGCATCCCGGCCAGGGGGGAATGGCCGGACAGGCGGCCCCGCAAGCCGCGCCGCCGCAACGGCCGTTTCAGGCCGTGCAGGCAGCCGGCCCCGATCCGCAGCGCCCGCCGGGCCAGCGGCCGCCCGGCCCTCCGCCCCGGAACCACCCGGCGCAAGGCCAGCCCGGTCCGGGCCAACCCCCGCAGGGCCAGCCCGCGCGACCCGCGGGCGCGCCGGGACAGCAGCGCCCGATGGCGCAGGGCAATCACCCCCCGCCCGCCCTGCGTCCGCAAGGACCGGGACAGGGCCAGCCGATCCCGGTGCGGCCCATGCAGCAGGCCGTGGCGCAGCCCGGCCACCGGACGATGCCCGGCGCGCCCGCGATCCCGGTCCAGCCGGTGCGCCCGCCCGTCGGCCTGGCCCGGCCGCGCCGCCGCCACTGGCTGATGCTGGCCTCGTTCCTGGCGCTGGTGGTGCTGCCGACCGCGGTCTGGGCCTGGTATCTCTGGGTCCGCGCCAGCGACCAATATGTCTCGACCGTCGGCTTCTCGGTCCGCAAGGAACAGGCGACGCCCTCGATCGACCTGCTGGGGGGCCTGGCCCCCTTCGCGGGCGGCACCGGCGCGTCGGACACGGACATCCTTTACGAATACATCCGCAGCCAGGACATGGTCGAAAAGATCGACGCCCGGCTGGACCTGCGCGCGCGCTTCTCGCGCGACTGGCCGCATGACTTCGTCTTCGCCTTCGACCCCGAGGACCATATCGAGGATCTGACCGACTACTGGCAGCGCCAGGTCAAGGTCCTTTACGACAACACCACCGAGCTGATCACCCTGCAGGTCAGCGCCTTCTCTGCGCAGGACGCCCAGGCCATCGCCGCGGCGGTGTTCCAGGAAAGCTCGGACAAGATCAACCAGCTTTCGACCATCGCCCGCGACGACGCCACCCGGCTGGCCAAGGCCGAGCTGGAAAAGGCCCGCGCCGAACTGACCGAGACGCGGCAGGCGATGACCGCCTTCCGCATGCGCTCGCAGATCGTCGATCCCGAGGCGGACCTGGCCGGGCAGATGGGCGTGCTGAGCGGGCTGCAGGCGCAACTGGCCGAGGCGCTGGTCGCCCATGACATGCTGCTGGACAATGCCCAGCCCACCGACCACCGCGTCACCCAGTCGCAGCAGAAGATCGACGCCCTGCGCCGGCTGATCGACGCCGAGCGCGGCAAGTTCGGCGCCGAGGGTCAGGGGCCGTCGGGCGAAAGCTATGCCCAGCTGATGGCCGAATACGAAAAGCTCGCCGTGGACCGCGAATTCGCCGAGGGCGCCTATCGCTCGGCCCGCATCGCCTATGAGACGGCGCTGGCCGAGGCGCAGCGTCAGGCCCGCTACCTGGCCGCCCATATCGAGCCCAAGGTGGCGCAAAGCTCGACCGAGCCGAACCGGCCCTGGCTGCTGGCCATGGTCGCGGGCATGCTGCTGGCCGGCTGGTCGATCCTGGTCCTGATCTATTACAGCATCCGCGACCGCGGCTGAGCCATGATCTGGCTGGAGAACCTGACCAAGGTCTATCGGCTCAAGGGGCGCCGGACCCTGGTCGCGGACAACATCAACGCGGTGTTCCCGACCGGGGCCTCGGTGGCGCTCTTGGGCCGCAACGGCGCCGGCAAGTCGACGCTGCTGCGGATGATCGCGGGCACCGTCTCGCCCACCTCGGGACGGGTGCTGTCGGACGGCACCATCTCGTGGCCGGTGGGTTTCATGGGCAGTTTCCACGGCGAGCTGACCGGGGCCCAGAATGTGCATTTCGTCGCCCGGATCTATGGCGTGGACAGCGACGAACTGGTCGATTACGTCGAGGATTTCGCCGAGCTGGGCCAGCATTACCACCAGCCCTTCGGGAGCTATTCCTCGGGGATGCGCTCGCGGCTGGCGATGGGCACCAGCATGGGCATCCATTTCGACACCTATCTGGTGGACGAGGTCACCAGCGTCGGCGATGCCGATTTCCGCGCCAAGTCGCAGCGCGTCTTCAACCAGCGCATGGCCAGTTCGGGCGCCATCGTGGTCAGCCACTCCATGCCGATGATCCGCAACATGTGCACCATGGGCGCGGTGCTGGATCGCGGACGCCTGACCGTCTTCGACCGGCTCGAAGAGGCGATCGCCCATCACGAGGCCATCCTGCGCGTCCCGCCCGCCCTGGTCGGGGACTAGGCGGGACGGGGCGACGGTCCTGCGCGGATGGTAACGATGCGTCAGAACGGAAGAAGGGTTGAGCCCTCCGCCAAAGGGCGGAGGTGACGCGGCGCCCGCCGCGCGCTAGACGGGTCGAAACAAGGAGGTTTTCCATGGATACCAAGGCCCTGATCGCCGCCTATTACGACGCCTTCAACGCCGGCCGCACCGACGAGATGCTGGGCTATCTGCATGACGAGATCGAACATCACGTCAACGAGGGCGGCATCCGCCGCGGCAAGGACAAGTTCGCCGAATTCAACGCCCATATGACCCGCAGCTACCGCGAAGAGCTGACCGACATGGTGATCTTCGCCAACGAGACGGGCGACCGGGCCGCGGCGGAATTCGTGGTCAACGGCACCTACCTCGCCACCGACGAAGGCCTGCCCGAGGCGAAGGGCCAGAAATACGTCCTGCCGGCCGGCGCCTTCTTCACCATCCGGGACGGCAAGATCGCGCGGGTGACGACCTATTACAACCTCGCCGACTGGACGCGGCAGGTCTCGGCGTGATCCGCACCGAAAGCCTGACCGGGGATGCCGTGGCCTCCGTGCTGGACGATCTGGCGCGGCTGCGCATCGCAGTGTTCCGCGACTGGCCCTATCTCTATGACGGCGACCTGGAATACGAGCGCGACTATCTGCGCGCCTATCAGTCGCCCGGCGCCGTGGTGGTGGCGGCCTGGGACGGCGAGCGCATGATCGGCGCCTCGACCGGCGCGCCGATGGAGGATCACGCCGACGATTTCGCCGCCGCCTTCGCCGGCCGGCCCGAGCGGCTGGACGAGATCTTCTATTGCGCGGAATCGGTGCTTTTGCCGGACTATCGCGGCCATGGCCTGGGCCACGCCTTCTTCGACGGGCGCGAGGCGCAGGGCCGCGCGCTCGGCCGCCGCTACAGCGTCTTTTGCAGCGTGATCCGCCCGGCCGACCATCCGCTGCGTCCTGCGGACTATCGCCCGCTGGACGGGTTCTGGCGCAAGCGCGGCTATGCTCCGCTGCCCGGCGTCGTGGCCGGGTTCGAATGGAAGGACATCGGCGCGGACGCGCCGACCCGCAAACCGCTGCAATTCTGGATGAAAGAACTGTGACCCGGACCGTCAAGATCGCCGCCGCGGCCTATCCCTTCGACTGGATGGAGGATTTCGACGCCTATCGCGCCAAGATCGCCGCCTGGGTCGAGGACGCAGCCGATTGCGACCTGCTGGTCTTTCCCGAATACGGCGCGATGGAGCTGGCCTCGCTGGGCGGGCGCGAAGTGGCCGGCAATCTCGAAGCCTCGCTGCACGAGGTCGCCCGGCACGAGACCGCGCGCGACGCGCTGCATGCCGAGCTGGCGGCGCGGCACGGGCTGCATATCCTGGCCGCATCGGGGCCCTGCTTCGAGGGGCCGCGCCCGGTCAACCGCGCGGTGCTGTTCGGTCCCGGGGGCCGGATCGGCCATCAGGACAAGCAGGTGATGACCCGCTTCGAGCGCGAGGACTGGGACGTGGTCGGCGCACCGGGCCTGCGGGTCTTCGACACGCCCGTGGGGCGGCTGGGCGTGCTGATCTGCTATGACAGCGAATTTCCCTTGCTGGGCCGGGTTCTGGCCGAGGCCGGGGCCGAGATCATCCTGACCCCCTCCTGCACCGACACGGTGGCGGGCTTCAACCGGGTGAAGATCGGCGCCATGGCCCGGGCGCTGGAAAGCCAGTGCGTCGTGGTGCAGGCCCCGACGGTGGGCGATGTGGACTGGAACCCGGCCATCGACGAAAACCGCGGCGCGGCGGCGATCTATGCGCCGCCGGACGGGCTGTGGCCGGAAAGCGGCGTGCTGGCCGAGGGATTGATGGACGTGCCCGGCTGGGTCAAGGCGCCGGTCGATCTGGATCTGGTGGCGGAAAGCCGGCGGAACGGGCGGGTGCTGCCCTTTGCGCATTGGGGCGAGACGGCGGGAGTGCGGGTGGTGGAATGAGGGAAGGCGCGCAACACGCGCATCATTAACCGAATCTTGTGATCTGCTGTTGGAGGATGCCGCGCGGCATATGAGGTTCCCGGCATGAACATGATCCACACGGAAGCCTATCGAACTGCCTTCAGCGCCTATCTGCGCAAGGGCACGCCGATCCCCTTGTCCCTGAAGCAGGCAGGGACCACGGCACGGTATGTCTGGCGCTGCCAAGGCGACAATTTTGTGCGACCGGCACATCGTGCCAACGATGGCCGCGTGTTTGCATGGGACGATCCCCCTGATACCGCCCATCCGGGCGAGGATTACAACTGCCGCTGCGCGGCCGATCCCTATCCTTGGCGAGACCGAGTTCGCGCTTCACGAATTCACCTCGGATTTCCCGTCCGGCCCCGTCCGGTGTGGGAACCGGGAATTCGTGTCGCACTACTTTGCTGACGGGCGCGCCGTGACCCTGGAAGAGATCGGGCATTTGCGTGAGATCGCCGAGCAATATGCTTATGCTGATGGCGCACAAGGTTCGTTTCGCAGGCTGTCGGGCCAAATTTCCGACGCGGCTCGAGAAAATGGAGCCGGAGAGCTTTACGTGCCTTTCAATAACACCTATCAATTCGGCGACGTAGCCTTTTCGCATGGCAGGGGAACGGTCTCAGGCTCCTTCCTGGGAACGGTCGAATATCACGACGATATGCTGCGGATCACCGGTGAAAGCAACTTTGAGTTCGCCGATGAATTTGCCGATCCTCTGGATATGAATTTCGAACCCGGCGGCATACCCTATCACATCAGCGGAACATGGCGCGCAAGCTTTTCGGCAGAGGTGCTAAGAGACCGCAGAAATAGCATTTACTTTAACCCAAGGAAATGATGGCGATGGAGCGCACGTTCGCCCGTCATCTGCTTCTGCTTCCGGTCTTTCTTTTCCTGTTCTGGGCGGCGGTCGCGGGGGTGCAATGGGTCAGGCACGCGCTCAAAAGCGTCACCCTACCAAATGGCATGATGCTCAAGCTGCAATATTATTTTCCCCGCGCTCCGGTCGCGCTTTTTGCCACGGATGGCAGAACGATCCTTGCCCGCAGGCTTGAATTCCTTTGCTTCAACGATCGCTATGTCAGGGTCACGTCCTACAAATTCGGTGATTCCGGCATTTACGACGCCCAGACCGACGCCAAGGTCCGGGAAGAGCAGTATGACACTGTTGCGCGTGAGCTACGCTCGGGGAGAGGAGGATGCAACGGCTATTACACCGGCCTCCTCGGAGCTGTTCTTCTGCTCGATGGCCAAAAATTCCCGTTCCTGCCGCCTTGCGAATGGCGAAACCTCGACAATCCGGCGTTGAAAACGCCGCGCTTGGTTCGCCCGGCCCTGCAAGGACGGATCAGGGCGGAAACCGCCCGCCGCATCCGACACGAACAAGGCGGAGGCGGACGGCCGCCCCGGACCCTAGCCTAGTCGCCCTCGCTCGGCTCGGCCGGCACCGCCCCTTCGGGCGTCTCGGCGCCCTCGGGTACAGCGCCCTCGGTCGGAACGGCCAGCCGGTTGTCCTCCCACTCGCCCGAGGCGACCTGGCCGGTGGCATAGCGCATCACCCCGGCGCCCTGGCGCTTGCCCATCACGAAATGGCCGGTATAGACATCGCCGTTGGCATAGGTCGCGACGCCCTCGCCGTCGATCTCGCCTTCCTTCCAGCTGCCCTCGTAGCGGAAGCCGTCCGGCGCGATGAGCCGGCCCTTGCCGTGCCGCAGCCCGTCCACGAAGGAACCGTCATAGGTGGTACCGTCGGGATAGGTCGCCTGTCCCTGCCCGTGCCGCTGCCCGTCGCGCCAGGCGCCGTTATAGACATAGCCGTCGGGATAGGTCATGCGGCCCTGCCCCTCGTTGCGGCCGCGCTTGAAGCCGCCCTCGTAGACCAGGCCGTTGGCGTATTTGGCCACGCCCTGCCCCTCGATCACGCCCTCGACCCATTCGCCGTCATAGCTGGCGCCATCCGGATAGGTGATCAGCCCACGCCCATGCGGTAGGTCGTTTTGCAGCGCCCCCTCGTAGATCGAGCCGTCGGGATAGGTGATGCGGCCCAGACCCTCCATCCGGCCCTCGACCCAGTCGCCGGTATAGACATAGCCGTCGGTGCCGGTGAAGGTGCCGACGCCCCAACGCTTGTCGGCGCGGAAATCGCCCTCGTAGCGGTCGCCATTGGCATAGGTCGCCACGCCCTTGCCCTCGCGCTTGCCATTGGCGAAGCGGCCCTCGTAGCTGTCGCCCGAAGGCTGGGTCAGCTTGCCCTGCCCGGCCATCTGACCCGCCGACCAGCCGCCCTCGTAATTCAGCCCGTCCGCCATGGTCAGCTTGCCCTGGCCGGACCGCTGGTTCGCCTTCATCTCGCCTTCATAGGTGGCGCCGTCGGGATAGGTGATCTTGCCGAAGCCTTCCTTGACGCCGGCCTTCCAGTCGCCCTCGTAGCGATAGCCGTTCGGCTGGGTCAGCACCCCCTTGCCGTCGTGCAGCGCGTTCAGGAAGCCGCCCTCATAGGCCGAGCCGTTGGCGTAATGCGCCACGCCCTGCCCGGTGATCTGGCCGTCCAGCCAGTCGCCCTCGTAGCTGCCGCCATCGGCATAGGTGATCTTGCCCTTGCCATGCGGCTTGCCGCGGGCAAAGGCGCCCTCGTAGACCGAGCCGTTGGGGAATTTCGCCACGCCCTGACCCAGGATCTCGCCCTCAACCCAGTCGCCGGTATATTCGTAGCCCGAGGGCAGCGTATAGGTGCCGCGCCCGTGCTGCTTGCCGTTGCGGAAGGTGCCCTCGTAGACGCCGCCGTCGTCATATTGCTTGGTGATGACCGCCTGGGCACCGGCCATGCCCGCGCCGGCAAGGATCACCGCGCAGGCGACAAGGGCTGCCTTCATGGGTGCTGCACTCCGCCTCGTTGCTGCTTTTGGCATCGGTTTATCGCAAGGGGCGCGCCGGCGCAAAGCCCGACTTTTCCTTTGCCGCGCGCTGACCTATCAACGGGGGCAAGATCCGGTAAGGAAGCGCCATGACCCACACGTTCCGCATCACCCTTGGACAGCTGAACCCGACCGTGGGCGACCTGCCCGGCAACGCCGCCAAGGCGCGCGAGGCCTGGGCCGCGGCGCGCGAGGCCGGCGCCGACCTTCTGGCCCTGCCCGAGATGTTCATCACCGGCTACCAGACGCAGGACCTGGTGCTGAAGCCCGGCTTCACGCAGGAGGCCATGGCCCATATCGTCGATCTGGCGCGGGACTGCGTGGACGGCCCCGCCATCGGCATCGGCGGCCCCTATGCCGAGGAGGACCGGCTTTACAACGCCTATTGGATCCTCAAGGGCGGCAAGGTCGTGGCGCGGGTGCTCAAGCACGAATTGCCGCACAAGCAGCTGTTCGACGAATGGCGGCTGTTCAATGTCGGGCCGATCTCGGGGCCCTACAGCCTGGACGGGCTGCGCATCGGCAGCCCGATCTGCGAGGACGCCTGGTGGCCCGAGGTCTGCGAAACGCTGGCCGAAACCGGGGCCGAAATCCTGCTGGTCCCGAACGGCAGCCCCTATCACCGCAACAAGCTGGACCTGCGCATGGGCCATATGGTCGCCCGCGTGGTCGAGACCGGGCTGCCGCTGATCTACCTGAACTCGGTCGGCGGGCAGGACGACCAGGTCTATGACGGCGGCAGCTTCGTGCTGAACCCGGGCGAGGATGGCGGCGCGGTCAAGGTCATGCAGCTGGCGCCCTTCGACGAGATGCTGGCGCATGTCGATTTCACCCGCACCCCGCAAGGCTGGCGGGCTGTGCCGGGCCGGATGGACCACATGCCCGACGAGTGGGAGCAGGACTACCGCGCCATGATGGAAGGATTGCGCGACTACATGCGCAAGTCCGGGTTCCGCAAGGCGGTGCTGGGCCTGTCGGGCGGCATCGACTCGGCGCTGGTCGCCACCATCGCCAGCGACGCCATCGGGCCCGAGAACGTGCGCTGCGTCATGCTGCCCAGCGAATACACCTCGCAAGCCAGCCTCGATGATGCCGCCGATTGCGCCGGGCGGCTGGGCACGCGGCTGGACACCGTGCATATCGAAGGCGCCCGCGACGCGGTGGGCGAGGCGCTGGCCCATCTGATGGAAGGCACCCAGCCCGACGCGACCGAGGAAAACATCCAGTCCCGGCTGCGCGGCGTGATGCTGATGGCGCTGTCGAACAAGTTCGGCGAGCTGCTCTTGACCACCGGCAACAAGTCCGAGGTCGCGGTCGGCTATGCCACGATCTATGGCGACATGGCCGGCGGCTACAACCCGATCAAGGATCTCTACAAGACCCGCGTCTTCCAGACCTGCCGCTGGCGCAATGAAAATCATCGCGACTGGATGCTGGGCCGCGCGGGCGAGGTGATCCCGCCGCAGATCATCTCGAAGCCGCCTTCGGCCGAGCTGCGCCCCAACCAGAAGGACCAGGACAGCCTGCCGCCCTATGAGGTGCTGGACGCGATCCTGGAAGGGCTGGTCGAGAAGGACCTGGCGCTGAAGGACCTGGTCGCGCAAGGCTTCGAGCCCGAGACGGTCAAGAAGGTCGAGACCCTGCTTTATGGCAGTGAATGGAAGCGATACCAGGCGGCGCCGGGGCCGCGCATCTCGACCAAGGCCTTCTGGCTGGACCGGCGCTATCCGCTGGTCAACCGCTGGCGCGACCGGCTCTGACCGGCAGCGCGCGTGACCTTGCGTCACGATCGCCGGGAAGCCCGGGCACCCGTATCCGGCGATCATGCGCAAGATATTGAAATAAAAAGATCTATATCTGATATTGGTCGATAACCTGGCCATTTCGACAGGTTAATAAAGTTTTATTCATCTTCTAGGTCATGTTGACAAATGGCGGAGCCAGAGCCTGATGCAGGCGACGTCGACGAAGCCAAGGAAGCTTTCGGCGGTTTTGTCGTAGCGGGTTGCAAGGCGGCGGCTATTTTTCAGCTTGTTGAAGCAGCGCTCGACCATGTTGCGCAGGGTGTAGATGGTCATGTCGACAGCCTTGCGCACCCTTCGGTTCCTTCGCATCGGTATCATGGGCAGGGCGTTGCGGCTCTCGATGTCTTCCCGAATTTTATCAGAGTCATAGCCCCTGTCGGCGA